>NZ_AKIX01000015.1:0-30642 GCF_000282075.1 Brevibacillus sp. BC25 | reverse complement strand
CCACAAGTCGCTACGTCTGGAAATATTCTTCTCTGTCGTAACTGATTACATTCTTCTATCTTTTTAGGCATTAAAAAATCGGATCAAACGGAAAGCTCGTAGAGGAAACAGGAGAAAAAAGCGAAGATCTTAGGGACACCGCCCGAGGCGCAATGAAAAAAAGAGAAACGAGATCTTAGCGTCCACCTCTGAGACACCCCCTGAATGGACCACTTTGGACGCGGGTTTCGCTTTTTTTCATGGAGCCGGGCAGTCAATCCCGCAGCGGGTGGCCCTAGAAGCTGGAACGTTTTCTCCTGTTTCCTTCCCACCACGACAGTCCGACTAACGACTGCTTTTAAAAGGTTGCCTAGTTAAAGTTTAACCTAAAGAAATAGTTGCCACGGATAAAAAAACATCGTATAGTTTTCATGTGATAAATTTCGTACACGAAATATTACTTAAGAAAGGAGTGCACTATGAATAAATCACTGCATATTCGGGACTTGTTAAAACGGTTGAACAAGACATTTGGAACAATGGCCACAAAAGAACTGTCCCAATATGGTGTGACTGTCCCGCAGCTGATGGTCATTCGAGAAATACATCCTGATCCCAAAACGATCGGTCAGATAAGCAAAGCCGTAGATTTATCGTACAGCACCGTTTCTGGCATCATAGATCGTTTGGAACGAGAACAACTCGTAGAGCGCGTACGTGATGAGAATGACCGGCGTGTTGTCTGGATTCGTAAAACACCGAAGATTTCTGAGCTGTTCGCAAAGGTTGATTTTTTCTCAGAGAACTTTTACAAACGTATTTTCCATGGATTTTCCAATGAGGATTTAGACATCATTATTCAGTCGATGGAAACATTGATTGCGAAACTAGAAGAACGAGAAAGTTGAGGAGAAACCATGAAGCGAAAACTGGTTTTGTATGTCATTTTGCTCCTGATCGTGGCAGGTGGTGGAGGAATCGGTTACTACTATTGGTATCAAGGTGCACATTATGTGTCCACACAAGATGCTCGGATTGCGGGAGACATTTATCGCGTCATGCCAAAAATGACAGGCAAACTGACCGGACTCGCTGTCAAAGAAGGCGACACCGTTATAGCGGACCAAATCGTAGGACAGCAAGATACAACTAACGTAGCAACGACGATGCTGGAAAACAGCGTGTTGCGTTCGCCCATTACAGGTACTGTGATTAAAACGCAAGCAAAAGAGGGAGAGATTGTTTCGACAGGGCAATCGGTAGCTCTCGTGATTGACGAAAGCAAACTGTACATCTCCGCCAATTTGGAAGAGACTGAGATCGAACGGTTGAAACTCGGCCAAAAAGTCGATTTTACGATTGACGCTTACCCAGGTAAGAAATTGGGCGGTCATTTGATGGAGATCGGAAAAGCGACAAATTCTACATTTTCCTTGATGCCAGCGACCAATACGAGCGGGAACTTTACCAAAGTAACCCAGCGTATTCCGATCAAAATCGCCATAGATGACACAGCAGGTCTGGACCTCGTGGCCGGATTGAACGCCGAGATCAAAGTGCACGTGAAGGAGATGTAATCAAGCATGAAAAAGACAGCACAATGGAAAACAATCGCTGCAGTCGTGGCGGCCGTTTCGCTTATTACGGCGGGCTGTAGCGAGACATCTTCTGCATCGCAAGCGAGCGAGAACGTCCCTGTCGTGAAGACGTGGAAGGTGACCTCTGCCTCTACCGGCGTCATTGCCAATGGTAAGGTGGTAGCATCTGAGGAGATCCAAGTCGTTTCTAAAGTATCTGGAAAAGCAGCGAGCGTGAAGGTAAAAGAAGGCGCAGTCGTCAAGCAAGGCGATGTTCTGGTCACGCTGGAGGCAGCCGATTATCAGCAGCAGATCAATCAGGCACAGGCAGCCATTGCAGGCGCTCAGGCAAAGCTGAGAGATACGAAAGCAGGTGCACGCAATGAGCAGCTGACGCAGCTTGGAAGTATTGTTACCCAGGCAGAAGCCAGCCTGAAGGTGGTCGAGAGCAACTACAACCGGATGAAAGCACTGTTTGATGCAGGCGCATTGTCCCAGGCGGAGCTGGAGAAATCTTCGCTCGAATTGGAAAAGGCGCGCACAGGTCTTGAACAAGCGCAAGCCCAATTCGATCTGGCAAAAGCAGGCCCAACTGCCGACACAGTAGCGGCTCTGCAAGCAGAAGTAAGCCGTTTGGGCTCCAATCTGGAGCTGGCGAAAAGCAATTATGACAATACCATTATTCGTGCGCCAATCACAGGTATCGTCGCCAAGCGCTCGGTTGACCCAGGAGAAATGGCAGCAGCGGGGACACCTCTCATGGTGCTAGTGAATATGGCAGATGTCAAAGTAGAAGCAAGCGTACCGGAAAACCAAATCAACCAAGTGAAGGTCGGTTCTACTGTTGATGTGAAGGTAGGCAGTCTGGGTGGGAAAGTGCTGAAAGGTACCGTTGAGTTTGTCTCTCCGATTTCGGATACAAACAGCAGTTCTTTCCCAGTCAAAGTGAAGGTAAATAATCAGGACGGCTTGCTGCGTGCAGGGATGGTAGCAGAAGTCATGCTCCAGGGTCAGGCAACGCCAGGAACAAAATTACCGACGTCAGCCGTGCAGGAAAAGGACAGCAAGCATTACGTCTATACCGTAAACGACAACGTTGTACACCAGGTGGAAGTAGCGGTGGAGAACGCAAGCGGCGAATGGACAACTGTCACGAACGGCGTCAAAGACAATGATCAAATTGTGCTGAACCCGACAGACAAACTGTCCGAGGGCAGCAAGGTGATCGCAAACTAACGGGGGTGTTGACACATGGCGGAAGCGGTGGCACACCGAGAGGAGAAAAGCGGGAACGGCGGCATGTGGCTGTCTCTTCTCGCCATCCTCTCAGGAACCTTCGTTGCGATTCTGAACAATAGCTTGATTAACGTTGCCCTACCTGCCATGGTCAATATTTTTGGTTCGACTACCGAGACCATGCAGTGGGTATTGACCGGATATATGCTGGCAAACGCCGTCATGATTCCGATGAGCGGCTCGTTGTCTGCCAAATTCGGGGCGAAAAAAATATTTGTACTCTCCTTATCCGCGTTTACTTTTTCGTCCATCCTTTGTGCCTTGGCGTGGAGTGACTCTTCGCTGATAGCCTTTCGCGTCGTGCAAGGTGTCAGTGGGGGGATGATCATGCCAATCGGGATGTCGATGATTTACATGATCGTTCCGCGTGAAAAGATCGGAATGGCATTGGGGATATTCGGTATTGCTTCGATGACTGCCCCTGCGTTGGGCCCGACATTGGGTGGATATCTCATCGAATTTTTAAGCTGGCAATTTCTTTTTCTGGTTGGTGTACCCTTTGGTATTTTTGCGGTGATCATGAGTATCGTTCTGCTCAAGGAAACGCCGAAAAAACCAGAGTTAAAGTTCGACTTTTTGGGAGCATTTCTTGCCATCGTCGGTTTCGGGACGCTGCTGCTTGCTTTAAGTAAAGGGCAAGCAGAGGGCTGGACCTCCTTTTTCATCGTCAGTCTGTTTTTCGTTGCCGTGATGAGCTTGATCCTGTTTGTTTGGGTGGAGCTGGGGAAAGATAGTCCGCTGCTTGATTTGCGGCTTTTGAAGATACCTACCTTCACCATCAGCATTTTGACATCCGGCTTCGTCATGATGGGGATGATGGGCGGTATCTTCCTGATGCCGATTTTCCTCCAAAACATTCAGGGATTGACGGCTATGGAGTCAGGAATCCTGCTGATGCCGCAGTCGATTGCCATGGCAATCATGATGCCAATCAGCGGAAAGCTGATGGATAAATACGGGATCGGACCGATTGGGCTGATCGGCTTGACCATCATGAGCATCACGACGTATGAACTGCACAATCTATCTGCTGACAGCATGCATTCGTGGATCGATATGATCTTGACCATTCGCGGGATTGGAATCGGATTGTGTATGATGACCCTGTCTACTGTAGGGATGAACGCCGTTCCACGTACAAGTGTGGGGGATGCCTCTCCGCTGTCCAATGTATTGCGTCAGGTCATGAGCTCGTTTGCCATTGCGATTTTGACAGTGATCATGCAGGCGCGTCAAAATTTCCACATGGCTTCAATCTCTGAAAACTTGAATACGGATATGGCGATGCAGTTTATCAGTGGCATTTCAGGCATGTATGCACAAGTAGGGGTAGATGCGGCGAGTGCGTCAGGGGGAGCCAGCGCGATTTTGTACGGAATGATGGCAAAAGAATCGTTGGTTCAAGGCATCGGGGATACTTTCCTCGCCTCCGTTATCCCTATTGTCCTCTCGATTCCACTTCTGTACTTCCTGCATAAAAAGCCGAAAAAAACGCAACAGGTACCAGCAGCCGAGAAGGCAACAGCCTAATAGCAAGGGGCAATTCCGCAAGTCTTATCGAAGACTTCTTAGGAATTGCCCCTTTTGTCTGTTAGGACATCATTTTAAATAACCAGTACAAAATCCGTCCTACGATGTAGCCAAGAAGAATTGTCCAGCCAATCTTCGCCCAAATACTCAGTCCCTTGACGAAATCACGCAAGCTTTTTCGGTTCTCCGGTTGCTTGTTCAATGGAGGACACTCCTTTAGCAGGTTGGTTAAAGCGAATGAACACATAAATGCCGGCGATAATGATCAAGCCGCCGATCCATTGCGGAGGCGTTACCACTTCACCCAAGATGAAGTAAGCGAGAATCGCAGTCCCGATCGGTTCTCCCAAAATCCCCATGGATATCGTCGTCGTATTGAGCCATTTAATAATCCAGTTAAAAATAGAATGTCCAAGCAAGGTCGGGAACAGGGCGAGACAGAAGAACCAGCCCCAATCTGCCGCAGGGTAACCGACGAGTGAATACCCGAAAGCCAGATCATAGGCAACCAGAATCACGCTGGTGGCCGTATAGACGACGAGTGTGTAGGCAAAGGAGGACATATGCTGGCGAACGTACTGCCCGACCAGCCAGTAGCCCGTCACGGTGACAGCTCCCATCAATGCGAGGAAATCACCCCACAGAGCCATGCCGCCTACTTGAAAATCTCCCCAGCCAATCACGAAGCTTCCCGCAATCGCCAGCAAGCCGCCTGATAGAGCCAGGAATCGAACTTTTTCACCAAAAAAGAAATAACCGCCGATGAATGCAAATAATGGCTGCAACGTAACGAGCACAGTAGAACTGGCTACAGACGTGTAGTTCAGCGATTCAAACCACAACAGAAAGTGGCTTGCCAAAAAGGCTCCGGATAAAATACAGAGTAGCCACACTTTTTTGGACATTTTTCCAATCTCTGCGATGGCACCACGATTCCAGATTAAAAAAGGAAGCGTTAAGAGAACAGAAAAAATCAGGCGATACGTAGCGATAATCGGAGCAGGTGCATCCGATAGCTTTACAAAGATCGCAGAAGAGGAAATGGCGATCACCCCGATTAAGAGAGCCAAATACGGGGGGAATAACGGTTTTTCCAAAGATTGATTCATTAGTACACCTTCTTATGCGGGTAAGATCATGTTTCATTATTGTAATTGTACAGTTGGATTAAAAAATTCACAATGTTATGTGTACCTCACCGCCTGAAAGGTTTCTTTTCAATCCGGTTATCCTACAGGCATGAGAAACTTACAGGCTATTTTCCGTATCGCTGCTTTCATACTTATCCTCATCTGTATCCCGACGCGAAGCGAGGCATTGCCGCTCACCCCATTTCACATTTTGATTGATGTAGGTCATGGGGGTGTAGATTCGGGAACCTCTTATGGGGATTTGTACGAAAAAGACATCAATCTGCAAATTGCCAAGCAACTATACCAACAGTTGACAGAAGCTGGCTATACGGTGGCCTTGAATCGGAACAAAGATATCGCACTGAGCGATGAGAATCGGTGGTTGGACAACCGATCAAGGCACATTCGGGATTTGGCGCAGAGGAAGAATTTGGCGAAAGAGATCGGTCCCCAGATGTTGCTCAGCCTGCATGTAAACTGGGCGTCTAATTCGCGGCGACGGGGTGCCATTCTTTTGTACCAAGATACCGAACAAAGCTATATGCTGGCAGAACTGCTGCAAAACTCGCTGAACAAGCTGACAGGGACGAGCAACCAGCCAGTCAGGGGGAAGACGTACTACATGCTGCGTCATAATTACTGTCCGTCTGTCATCGTAGAGATGGGTTTTATCAGCAATGTACATGACCGCGAAATGTTAACGAATCCCAAAGCACAAGAAAAAATCGCTCAGGCTATTACAGAAGCCGTGAGCGAATACGTAAAGCTGTCGGGAAATCTGAAAACGGAGGCTCGTGTGGAGGAGAGCTGGTGGCGAAAATTAATGAGCAGTTTGCTGGATAAGCTTTGAAATGGTTACAAATTCGGCCTCCTTCTGAATTCGCGGGATGTACTGGCGCAGAACGGAGGCTGTTTTCTTGCCAGGAGGCCCAACATGGCCGATCGCGATACATAAGGGATGGTTGTGGATTCGTTTGCAGACGAGCTCCATTTGCTTCGTAATATGTGGGACAGAGTACACGTCATCGAGAAAAATTTGATTCACTGCATGAGGCACGCCCATTTCAGCCGCGATTTTCGCCGCCACGCTTTTATCCGTGGTTTTGCTATCCAGGTAAATGAGCCCACGCTCCTTGACAACCTTCATGATGATGCGCATGATTCGCTCGTCAGCCGTTATTTTAGAGCCCATATGGTTGTTCATGCCAATCGCATGTGGTACATCGGCAATCGCTTTCTCCACGCGACTGCGAATCTCATCGTCGGACAGATCAGCCGTAATAGCTCCAGGACCGAGCCAGGAGCGTTTTCCTTTCATCGGCTCCATCGGCATGTGAACGAGTACATCATGTCCTTTTTGATGGGCGAGCTCGGCATCCTGCTTCGTGCTTGGCAGAAACGGCATGACGGCAACGGTTAGAGGGACTGGCATCGATAATATTTCCTCCGTCCCTTGCATGTTGTTCCCGAAGTCATCAATGACAAAAGCCATCAGCTTTTTGTCAGCGGGCTCAGGCTCTGCATGTGGGGTCGCTGCTACTGGTATTGACCCGAAGGAAAGAAATAGCGTGAGCAAGAGCGGAATCATTTTCCTCCCATTCATAGGTTCACCTTCCTTGTCCATTTTTTTCATAGTCTGTTCAATCACCTTGTTCTTTACCCGCCATATCTACGGCTTGGCTTTGATGTTTGCCCTATGTTACGATTAAAGATAGTAGTTTTGTAACGAGAGGGGTCGAATTCCTTGAGTCATTTTGTGTTGATTGACGGAAACAGTGTTGCGAACCGGGCGTTTTATGCGCTCCCTTTATTGTCTACATCGGCAGGACTGCATACGAACGCAGTGCTGGGCTTTACGACTATGCTGTTAAAAGTGTTGGAGGAAATGAAGCCAACGCATATCATGGTTGCTTTTGACGCGGGAAAAGTCGTGTTTCGCCATAGCGAGTATGCAGAGTACAAAGGGGGACGCAGCAAAACTCCGCCGGAGCTGTCTGAACAGTTTCCACTGATTCGGGAGCTGTTGGATGCCTTCTCAATCAAACGCTTCGAGCTAGAAGGCTACGAGGCGGATGACATTATCGGTACGTTGACGAAGCAGGCAGATGAGCAAGCTTGGAAAACGACTGTCATTACCGGAGACAAAGATATGCTGCAGCTCGTGTCTGAGCATGTATCCGTCGCTTTGACGCGCAAGGGTGTAAGTGAAATCGAGTTCTACACTCCGCAAGAAATTCACGAAAAGTACGGCCTTAAGCCGCTGCAAATAATTGATCTGAAAGGCTTGATGGGGGATTCGTCCGACAACATTCCAGGTGTCCCTGGTGTTGGGGAGAAAACAGCTTTGAAGCTGCTGCACGAATACGGCTCTGTTGAGCAGGTACTGGAAAACATCGATAAAGTGTCAGGCAAAAAGCTGCAAGAGAACCTGCGTGAGAATGTAGACAAGGCGAACATGAGTAAAGCCTTGGCAACCATTTTGCGTGAAGCGCCTGTGGAGCTGGATGTGCAAGAGACTGGCTATGAAGGCTATGAGGGTGTACCTCTAAGCGAGTTCTTTAAAAAGATGGAGTTCAAATCGCTGCTGTCCAAGATCAAAGTGGCACAGCCAGTAGATGGAAGCGGACAAGCAGACGCCAAGCCGTTTTCGTTTGAGATGATTGCAGAGGAAAACAAAGCGGCGTACGAGTCCAAGCTGACTTCGCCAATGGCTCTTTACATCGAAATGGACGGGGAAAACTATCACCATGCGCCATTCCTCGGAATTGGACTGGCTGTGGAAGATACGGTGATGTTCGTTCCGTGGGACGTAGCTAAGGAATGGAAGGCACTCTGTGAGTGGCTGGCTGATCCGACGAAGGAGAAGTGGGTATTTGACGGCAAGCGAGACACGGTTGGACTCGCTTGGCATGATTTGGCGATAAAAGGCATCAGCTTTGATGTGTACCTCGCTTCTTACCTGCTGAATGCGGCTGAGAGCAACCCAACCTTGGATAGCATTGCGGCCCAATACGCACAGACACGAGTATTGTCAGATGAAGAGGTGTACGGCAAGGGTGCCAAACGTCTTGTTCCTGAAATGGACGTGCTGAGCGAGCATGTGGCGCATAAAGCGGCTGCAATCTGGCAGAGCGTACCTGTATTGCGTGAGCAGTTGGCGGAAAACGAAATGGAAAAACTGCTCGGTGAATTGGAAGCCCCGCTGAGTATGGTACTGGCTCTCATGGAAAAGCAAGGCATCAAGGTAAACAGTGAACGCCTTGTGCAAATGGGGGAAGACTTGGACCAAAAGCTCGCGGGTCTGACAGATCAGATTTACGAGCTGGCGGGTGGGGCATTCAACATCAACTCGCCGAAGCAATTGGGTGAGATTTTGTTTGACCGCTTGTCTCTACCTGTATTGAAAAAGACCAAAACAGGTCCTTCTACCAGTGCGGATGTATTGGAGAAGCTCGCTCCGTACCATCCGATCATCGATGCGATCCTGATCTTCCGTCAGCTCGGTAAGCTCCGCTCTACGTATATTGAGGGCTTGACCAAGGAAATCCATACGAAGACGAGCAAGGTGCATACGCTTTATAACCAGGCGACTACGGCGACAGGGCGTCTGTCCAGTACGGATCCGAATCTGCAAAATATCCCGATCCGCATGGAAGAAGGACGCAAGATTCGCGAGGCGTTTATCCCGTCGGAGGACGGCTGGTACATGCTGGCGGCCGACTATTCCCAGATTGAATTGCGGATTTTGGCCCACATTTCGCAAGACGAAAATTTGATTGACGCCTTCCAAAAAGGAATGGATATTCATACCCGCACCGCCATGGACGTATTTGGTGTGAGTAAGGAAGAAGTGACCTCGCTAATGCGCCGTCAGGCAAAAGCGGTCAACTTCGGGATTGTATACGGCATCAGCGACTACGGTCTGTCGCAAAACCTCAATATTACCCGTAAAGAAGCCGGGGACTTCATTGAGCGTTACTTTGATGTCTTCTCCGGTGTGAAGCGCTGGATGGACGAGATTGTCCAACAGGCGAAGGCGGATGGCTATGTGACGACCTTGTTGAACCGCCGTCGCTACCTGCCTGATATTCGCAGCAGCAACTTTAACCTGCGTTCGTTTGCCGAGCGTACTGCGATGAACACACCGATCCAGGGTACTGCTGCCGATGTGATCAAGCTGGCGATGATTCGCATGCAGGAGGCAATCGAGGAGAAAGGTCTCGCTAGCCGCATGCTTTTACAGGTGCACGATGAGCTTGTATTTGAAGTGCCAGAAAATGAGCTGGAGGTCATGCGCAAGCTGGTGCCAGAAGTGATGGAGAGTGCGCTGTCCCTCAACGTGCCACTCAAGGTGGATGTCAGTGACGGACGTACCTGGTACGATGCGAAGTAGGCATGCCTAGAACATAAGATGGATAGACAGCGAGAGGAGGAGGGCATATGCCAGAATTGCCTGAGGTAGAAACCGTCGTACGGACTCTGCGTGGCTTGGTTATGGGAAAAACGATCGAGAGAGTAAGTGTTCATTTGGCGCGTATTGTGCGTCAGCCAGATGACGTGGAAGCTTTCAAATCTCTCTTGGTGGGACAAACCATCCAGGATATCCAACGGCGGGCAAAATTCATTCAGTTTTTCTTAAACGAGGATGTGCTCGTGTCCCATCTGCGTATGGAAGGGCGCTACGGCGTGTATCAGGCGGATGATCCCGTTGAGAAGCATACCCATGTCGTCTTCCATTTTACGGACGGAACAGAGCTGCGTTATCGGGATGTTCGTCAGTTTGGGACGATGGATCTGTTCCCTAAGGGGAAGGAAACAACCGTCGGACCTTTGGCAAAACTGGGGGTAGAACCGCTAGATAAAAGTTTTACTCCCGAAGTTTTGGGGAAATTGTTAAAAGGACGGTCAACAAAAATTAAGCCGCTTCTCCTAAACCAGGAATGTATTGTAGGACTGGGGAATATTTATGTGGACGAGTCACTCTTTAAAGCAGGCATTCATCCGGAGAAACCAGCAGGAAAGCTGACAGATAAAGAAGTTATCCGACTGCACGAAAGCATCGTCTCTACTTTGCAAGAAGCGGTAGAACAAGGTGGTAGCTCCATCAAGTCGTATGTGAACGGACAGGGCGAGATGGGAATGTTCCAGCAATCGCTATTAGTTTATGGACGAAAAGATGAGGCGTGCACGAAGTGCGGGGCCGAAATCATTCGGTTTGTAGTCGGCGGCAGAGGGACGCATATTTGTCCCGATTGCCAAAAGAACCAGTAACTAACTTCGAGAAGTTTTTCACAAAGCAGTTATATCAGTTCGACCAAGGGAGGAGGATGGGCATGATACTAGGATTAACAGGCGGAATTGCCACTGGGAAAAGCACGGTTACAGGTATGCTTCGAGAGCGCGGAATTCCTGTCATTGACGCTGACCAGATCGCCAGAGAGGTTGTAGAACCAGGTAAACTGGCCTATGAAGCGATCGTGCGCCATTTTGGAAGAGAAATCCTATTGGAAGATGGTCAGATTGATCGGAAAAAACTAGGTGAGATCGTGTTTTCGGACGAGTCCGAGCGTCAAAAGCTGAACGCCATCGTCCATCCCGAGGTACGCCGCGTCATGCGGGAAGAGGCCGAAACAGCAGAAGCGAATGGAGCCGAGATCGTCTTTATGGACATTCCTCTGCTGTATGAGAGCAAGCTTACGCATATGGTAGAAAAAATCGTGGTCGTCTATGCGCCCTACGAGATGCAATTGGCGAGAATGCTGGAGCGCGACGAATTGGAAGAAGAACAAGCACGAAAAAGACTGCGGGCGCAGTTTCCCATTGATCAGAAGAAGCAGGGCGCAGACTTTTTGATCGATAATTCTGGTTCGCGTGAAGAAACCGAGCGTCAAGTGGAGGCGGTATTGGCCGCGATTCGATCGGAGCGTCAATCATGAGTTTTGGCAAACGTGCAGCATTGATTTTGCTCGTTTTGGCGAGTGTATTTCTGCTGCTAAACACGCCATTGGTGTGGAAATGGATGTACCCGATCAAATATGAGCAACAGATTGTGACGGCTGCACTAAAATATGAGGTGGATCCTTATTTGGTATTAGCCGTCATTCGTTCCGAGAGTGGGTTTGCGACAGATCGCGTTTCGAAAAAAGGTGCGGTCGGGCTCATGCAAATCATGCCGGATACAGCGCAGTGGATCGTCAAGGAGGCAGGCTTCCGTCCAAAGGACAGCGAATACTTGTACGACCCCGTCATGAACATCGAGATTGGGACATGGTATCTCGATTTTTTGCTGTCCCGCTATGATGGCGATATCGTCAAAGTCATTGCAGCCTACAACGCCGGTCCGGGCAAAGTAAACGGATGGCTCGCGAGTGAGCAATGGAACGGAACTCGCGAGACGATTGAGGACATTCCATATGGGGAGACCCGTCAATATGTCCAGCGAGTGCTCTATTATCATGATCGTTATAAAAATATATACGACTTTCAATTACGTTAAAAATCATGAAAAGCCGCTTCTCTTGCTGATAAGAGAGCGGCTTTTTCCTCTTTTTTTTGGGTAGGGTAAATCGTCCAAATATTTATTTTTCAGTAAAACACATTGATAATTGTGTCATACTTATTATAATAAAAGTATCAGATAAGCGTAACTCAATTCGAAAGGGGTTTCTATATATGACAATTAAAATCGGTATTAATGGTTTCGGACGTATTGGCCGCATGGTATTCCGCCGCGCTATTCAGGACCCCAACATTGAAATCGTTGCAATCAACGCTAGCTATCCAGCGGAGACGCTTGCACATTTGTTGAAATATGACACGATCCACGGACGCCTGCAAAATAAAGTGGAAGTCCAAGACAACAAGATTATCGTAGATGGAAAAGCAACAGTTGTACTGTCTGACCGTGATCCGCTGAAGCTGCCTTGGGGTGACCTCGGAGTCGAGATCGTTGTAGAGGCTACAGGTAAATTCAACAATCGCGAAGGTGCTGGCAAGCACCTGCAAAGCGGTGCGAAAAAAGTTGTGATTACAGCACCAGCGAAAGAAGAAGACGTTACGATTGTGATGGGTGTAAACGAAGGCACCTACGACCATGCCAATCATCACATTATCTCCAATGCTTCCTGCACAACCAACTGTCTCGCACCTGTGGCAAAAGTGCTCAACGATGCATTCGGTATCGAACAAGGTCTCATGACTACCATTCACTCGTTTACAAACGATCAGGTGAATCTCGACAATCCGCATAAAGACCTGCGTCGTGCACGTGCAGCTAGCGAGTCCATCATTCCAACGACGACAGGAGCTGCTCGTGCAGTAGGAATCGTTTTGCCAGAATTGAATGGCAAACTAAACGGTTTTTCCTTGCGCGTACCGACTCCAAACGTTTCTGTAGTAGACTTGGTGGTCAATACGAAGAAGCCAGTTACATTGGACGAAGTAAACCGCGTCCTGCGTGAAGCGAGCGAAGGCAGCATGAAAGGCTACCTCGAGTTCTGCGATGAGCCGCTCGTATCCAGCGATTTCAATGGCAACGATCACTCCTCGATCATCGACGGTCTGTCTACGATGGTAATGGGAGACAATCAGGTGAAAGTGATTGCTTGGTACGATAACGAGTGGGGCTACTCCTGCCGCGTCGTAGACCTGGTTCGCCACGTATCTGAGCAGCACAATCAAGCTGAAACAAAAGAAGCAGCTGCCGTTGGTGTAAAATAAGCAGCATAAACAAAACCCCTTTGCCGATTTCGAGCAAAGGGGTTTTTGGTTGCTTCGTATTTACGATGAGGTAGGAGATTCATCTAATGAGTTCACGTTAAACAGATCATCATCTTCAAAGCCGACAATGAACAGTCGGATGTTCGCCTTGAGATCGAGGTCATAAGGGGTAGGAACATCGTTTCCTCGGCCGTCCTTTAATACCCGTACAGTGGGACGATGTGAATAGTCTGGATCAACCCGACTCACTACCCCGACTTCACCAGTATTCAAAACGACGCTGCTTCCAATCGGGAAGATAGCAATGTGCTTGATAAAGGCATTTACTAGATGATGCTCGAATAGCGTACCGCCAGAGCCTAGGAGGTACTCGACAGCATCCTGTGGCATGTACCGCTTGCGCCATGGACGTGGGGAAGTCAATGAGTCATAAATATCACAGAGACCGACGATTTGTGCGAATTCGTGAATTTGCTTGCCGGATAATCCCTGTGGATAGCCACTTCCATTTAGCCGTTCATGGTGCTGCAAGCAGACGTGTGCTGACATAAGCGAGATGTCATGCTGCTTTCGTAACAAGTTAAAGCCAAGCATCGTGTGCTGTTTGGCGATTTCCTTCTCTTCGTCCGTCCAACGCTCTGTTTTTTGCAACAGCTCTTCAGGCAGGCTTATTTTGCCGATATCGTGCAGCATGGCGCCTACGCCTAGGTTTATGAGCTGTGTGCGATTGTAGCCCAGAGACATGCCCACAGCAGTCGCCAGCACGGCCACATTCACGGAGTGATGGTATAAGGATGGCGAATGAGAAGAGATCGTCGTCAAATGTCCAACCATTTGCTTGTTTTGCATCAGGTCGTCCAAAATAGAACTAAAGGCACGCTGAAAATGAAGGCCCATTTCTTTTAAGGAAATTTTCCGGGCCAGCTTGTTTGAGTTTGTAATTTGTTTGATCGTCTTCTCGATGGCTTCCACAGCTACTTGTCTAGTTTGTGGGCGAATCACTTCTTCCACAACGATGTCACTGGTACGGGGATCATCGATATACACCGAATCAACACCAGCTCGCTCTAATCCGGTGATGAGTCGTTCCGTTAATTGCATACCGGTTCCAAGTAGCACCTTTCCATCATCTGTGAAGACCGTACGTCCCAATTTCATTCCAGGCTGTAGGTGCTTTAAAGATACTAAACGCATGACTATCCCTCCAACAGTACCATAATTGTACTCCATTCGACTTATGCTTTAAATAGGTACAAGGATTGACTTGACTTCTGACAGGAATATGAGGGACACTGTAGACAAGTATTGTCAGTATTGGAGTTGATTCTGATATGCGTTGTCCATTTTGCGAATATAATGGGACTAGAGTCCTGGATTCACGTCCTTTCAATCATAATAAATCCATTCGTCGTCGCCGCGAGTGCGAAGCCTGCGAGCGCCGTTTTACTACCTTTGAAATGGTAGAAGAAACACCTTTGTTAATTGTGAAAAAGGACGGAACACGCGAGGAATTCAGTCGAGACAAGATATTGCGCGGATTAGTGCGTGCTTGCGAAAAGCGTCCCGTACCGTTGGAAGTGCTTGAAAATGTAGTGAACGACATTGAAAAAGAATTGCGCAGCTGCGGGCAAGCAGAGATCCAAAGCAATGACGTTGGGGAGAAGGTCATGGAGCGTTTATACCATGTCGATGAGGTCGCATATGTACGCTTCGCCTCTGTATACCGCCAATTCAAAGATATCAATGTATTTATGAAAGAGCTGGAGGAGCTATTGGCTCAAGCGCGAAATAGCTCGTTTCCAAAAGAATAGATAAGCTTTTTTCTGCCAGACTCGCAACTTCTCACTCGCTCTTGCGGCCGATCCGCTAGGGCTTCTTTGGCTTTCCAGCTGATTTTTCCGCGAATGAATGGGGAGTCGTGCTATAATAAAAGAATCGAATTTTGTCAGGAAGGAAAGATCTGATGCGTCGTTTAGTTTGGAACGAGTTGTTGCCGAAGGATCGTTATCTGGTGCGGATGGCAAGACCGATTGGCTTTGCCGAAATGGGCTTTGTTACGCAGCTATATTTGCCGATCATCGGTGTCGAATCGTACGCTTTCTACCAACTGCTCGTCCATGGCGTGCAGGAGGTGAGCGGAGCCTCCTCGGAGGGGACCCATCGCAGTTTGATGCTGACGACTTCGCTTTCTTTGGATCGGCTATTGGATGCGCGTGAACGTCTGGAGGCAATCGGGCTAGTCGAGGTGCGCCGCAGGGAAAATCAGCAGCGTGACTATTATTACGAGTACTTAATCAAACCGCCGCTTAGTCCGGCTGAGTTTTTTGCAGACTATGTACTGTCGTTGATGTTGTTAAACAAAATCGAAAATGTTCGCTATTCGCAACTGCGCCAGCATTATGCAGATACTCTTGGCAGTCAGTTGGATCAAGAATACTCCATTGTGGAAAACGTCACGAAAGATTTCCATGATGTGTTCCAGTCGTTGAAACAATCGGAGCTGGAAGTGAAAAAAGGGTCGGAGCGAGACCAATTTTTAACCGAGATGGACACCAGCTTCCCGCAAGCGCCGATGAAATCTGGCTATGAGGCACAGGTCAACCACTCGCTGAGCGTATCGTCCTTGCGCCTGTACTTGCCGGATAATGCCGACTCGGTCAAAGTTTTGGAAGGCAAGAGCATGGAGCTGTTGTTCTCGCTGTGCCATTTCTATCAGCTGGACAGCTGGGGGATGGGGCAGGAGCTGCGTGATTGGACGCTGTACAAATCGGATCGGAGCTTGGACGGAGAAGTTTTGCGCAAGCGTTTGGTACAACGCTACACGGAAGACAAGCTATACCGAACGGCGCCTGCAACTGACATGACAGAGGATGGCTGGGGACCTGGTCGCTTGCCTGAGCCTGGCAGTGAAGCCTTTATCCGTGCTTGTCGCCAGCTATCTCCGGTGACCCTGTTGGAAAAGGTCGTTGGTGGCAGAATCAGTAAGGTGTTTTTGGAACGTGCTGAAACGCTTGTATTTGCGGATGGGATGCAGCCGGAAGTCGTCAATGCGCTGCTGCTCCATACGCTAGCCAGCATGCAAATGGAGCTGCCAAAAGCGTACATGGAGACGATTCGTGATAGCTGGAAAGCGAAGCGGATCGCAACAGTTGACGAGGCAGTTAAACAGATCCTCGAACGTGCTGATCAACGGGCACAAACAGCCGAGAAGGCAAAAACGGGCAAGAAGGAATCTGCTCCTGTCAGACGCAACGGTAGAGCTATCTTGCAGGACAAGCTGCCAGCATCTGTCGAGTGGCAGCTGTCGCAGGAGAAAACCGCAACGGACGCTGAAAAGAAACAGTCCATTCAGGATTTTCCAGACTTGCAGAAAAGACTGGAAACCTTGCGAAAACGGAAATAAGGAGTGTGAGGGAACGTGGAATCTATCAGTGAGTTCATGCAAGAGCTCGCCAAACGAACACCGCGTCAGTTGCTGACACCGGATCAGCAGTTAGATAAAATGTTTCGTTCGTCAGCATATTTAAAAGCATTTCAACAAGAGCATCCCGCATTGACTCGAGACGATTACCTTCGCTCGCTCTCCAACATCTATACGGCAGTCAAGGAGCAGTATTGGTGTGAGCGTTGTCCGGGTCTTGGCGAGTGCCCGAATCTGGTCAAGGGGCATAGCACTCAATTGGAGCTGGCTCACCAACATATTATCAGCTCGATGACGCCCTGTTCCAAGCAACTGTCGCACGAGGAAGAGATTCGCCGCCGCCGATTGATGCGCAGTTATTACGTTTCCGAAGAGACTTTGAACGCGAGCTTTGAGGGCTTGGTCATTGACTCCGGGAATTTGGCTACCGTAGATGCCGCGATTCAGTTTTGTGAAAAAGTCGGAACAGGCGAGCGGGTAAAAGGACTTTATTTGCACGGTCCGTTCGGTGTTGGAAAAAGCTACATCATGGGAGCAATCGGTCGTGAGCTTTCGGAGCGCAACGTTGCTTCCTTGCTGGTTTATGTACCGGACTTTATCCGGGAGATGAAGGATTCTATCTCGGATCAATCGTACGCAGGGAAGCTGGAGCTACTGAAAGAAGTGCCTGTACTGATCCTCGATGATATCGGTGCGGAGAACTTGACGCCATGGGTTCGGGACGAGATTTTGGGGGTTATATTGAATCAGCGGGCAAACAACCATTTGCCTACGCTGTTTACTTCAAACTACGCGCTGAATGAACTGCAAGAGCATTTGTCTATCTCCAATGGAAATCGGATCGAACAAACAAAAGCGGCTCGCATCATGGAGCGAATCCGCCATTTTGTCGATGTATATGAAATTTTACGCGAGAACCACCGTACCTAGCACGTGAGTCCAGAGGCGAGAGAGCTCCCAATGCGTGAGGGCGAGTACTTCTCTCGCCTTATGATACGGTCCAAACAGGACGTGTGACGTCGTCCCTACAGGCGAGGCGACAATTCCCAGTGAATCAGCCATGATCATTGCACGGGCCAAATGATAGTCATGGCTGATGATCAGGGCGTCTTGAATATGATGTTCCTCCAAGACCTGCTGGCCGTACAGCAGGTTTTCGTATGTGCTGGTAGACTTACTTTCTAGCAAAATGTCCTCTTCGGGAATTCCCTTGGCCACCAAATAATTTCTGCTCACAGCAGCTTCCGTGATCGTTTTGCCTTCACCGAGGCCGCCTGTGACCAACAGCTTCGATACATAACCTTCTTCATACAGGGTCGCCGCCTGCTCCAGACGTTCGCGCAGACCAGGACTAGGTCCCTCACCCCAGACCGCTGCACCGAGGACAATGCCGACGGTTGCGTGTTGGGCTTTGGCTTTCTCAATCGTCTGTTCGATGCGGTACCAGTTGTAGCCCGACCATATTAGACCGAGCAGCATGACAATCCCCAACACTATGAATATCCCATGCCAGCAAGGACGCTGTACGTTTGTCGTTCGATTTTTCATTTTTCGAAATCTCCCTCGTAGTCTCTCTCTTTATTTAGACGTTTGAAATAAGGTCTAGTTACAAAGCTTGACACATGCCTGACACGAAAAACTAGTAAATTGTTTCTTGCTCTTTGCCGATATAGTAATGGTGGAATGGTTTCGAAGATCAGCAAATTTCATACTTGCGAGGGAGGCTAGTTAATGTTCTGGAAAAAAACGATGCTCTTGTTTCTGGCCGTCCTGCTATTAGTGGGGACTGGAAACGCAGGGGTAGGATTGGCTGCCGATGAAATCAGCCGACTCGTTCTGTCCAAGAACGAGGTAACATTGGAAAATGGAGACTCTACTAAGCTGACGGCTACCGCTATTTATGTGAGCGGAAAAACGGAAGACGTCACCGTCAAGACAGAATGGACCACGCAAAATGCGGATGTAGCCTCTGTATATGCGGGGCAGATTACAGCCAAATCGGTAGGGAAATCTACCATTACCGCTACTTACATGGGTAAGCCTGTCGTAGTGGGTGTGAATGTAACCAAAAAGGTAAAGGCACTGACAACAGAAGATCAAACGTTGAACGTGAGAATTGGCAGCACGGAAAATGTAAAGCTGACAGCTGTATACAGCGATGGGACAACAGAAGATGTAACGACCCAAGCAGACTGGTCCATCGATAATCCGGCGATTGCGACTGTAGTCAACGGTGCAATCAAAGGTTTGAATTCAGGAACTGGTACCGTGACAGCGAAGTTTGGCAGCCAGACGACAACGATCTCTGTAAACGTCGAGATTGCCCACAGACTGGAGCCAAACAAAAACCAGGTTTCACTCTTGCTGAACGGCGAAGAAAAAATCAAGCTCAAGGCCATTTTCCCGGATGGAAGTGTAACGGAAGACGTCTCCGACAAGGCTGAATGGTCTTCAGACAATACCGCTGTAGCCGATGCGCTCAAAGGCACGATCAAGGCTTATGGCGCAGGTACAGCAACCATTACGGCGAAGTATGGAACAAAAACAGCGACGATCAAAGTCGATGTGGATACAACGCAAAAATTGGAACTCAACAAGCAAAACATTTTCATGAATGTGGGCAAGGAAGAAGACATTGAGCTGAAAGCAACTTATGCCAATGGCGGCGGTTCCACAGTCGTGAACGATAAGGCCGAATGGTCCTCCGATCGCGAGGACGTTGCGTATTACAGCAACGGGAAAATCCATGCGGTGAAGTCCGGTGAAGCGGTGATTACTGCGAAATACGGAAACAAATCGGTTCAGGTACGCGTAGATGTAGAAGTACCTCGTTCCTTGTATATCGTTCCTGCTTTCCTGAAGATGAAAAGCGGAAAAACGGAAGACGTAACTGTAAACGCGTCCTTCGCAAACGGTAAAAGTGAAGATATCACTTCAAAAGTAGAGTGGTCTTCGGATAATGCAGATGTCGTATTTGCAAGCGGCAAGACCGTATCCGCCTACAAGGCTGGAACGGCGAATGTAACTGCTAAATACGGCGGAAAAACAGCGACACTGGTTGTCGATGTAGATGTACCGCAAAACTTGTCCGCAGATACCACGACAGTAGCAATCCCTGTCGGTGGCGCGAAACAAGTAAAGGTAACAGCTTCGTATCCAGATGGAAGCACTCCTGCTGAAGATGTCACACAAAAAGTCGTTTGGTCATCCAGTGCACCTAATGTAGCAAGCGTGCGTCAAGGCTTGATCACTGGTGTGTCAACAGGTGCAGCGACTGTAACAGCAACATACGGAACACGCACAGTGAACATTTCCGTATCGGTCGGAGTCATGCAGACATTGACCGTAGACAAGAAAAAGATCGTGCTTGGAAATGGCAAGTCCGAAACCGTTAAGCTGACTGCAGCTTACGCAGATGGAACGAACAAGGATGTAACAGATACAGCGACATGGAGCACGGCTTCTGCAGCTGTAGCAGAAGTAATGAACGGGAAGATCACAGCGACAGGAGCAGGGAAAACGACCGTAACAGGTACCTTCGAAGGCAAGTCGGTTACGATTGCGGTAGAAGTAGACCAAGCGACCAATCTCTCTGTCGATCCTCGCATGATGATCCTGAATGTTAGTGAATCAAAAGAGATCAAGCTGAGCGCAACAGACTCCGCTGGCAATTCGGACAATGTGACCAACGATGCAGAATGGTCCTCGTCCTCGCTGAAAGTAGCGGATGTGGTAAACGGCCGCGTAACAGGTCTCTCAAACGGACGTGCGACGATCACCGCGAAATACGGCGGCAAATCGATCACCATCCCGGTAGAAGTCGGAATCGTGACCAAGCTGGAAGCAAACAAGCGCTTTGTATCTACAAAGTCGAACAGCAACGTACAAGTAAACTTGACAGCTACCTTCTCTGATGGCCGCACCATGGATGTTACCAATCTGGCTGACTGGAAGACAACCAACTACAAGGTAGCTGACGTAACCAAAGGTCTCGTTACAGGACGTGCCTACGGCAAAACGACGGTTACAGCGAAATACAACGACAAGAGCGTGTCCATCCCAGTCGATGTTGATATGTTGAAATACTTGAAGACAGATGTCGTCCAGCTCGTGATGAGCAAAGGCGAAGTGAAGCAAGTGAGCGCCATCGCGACGTACATGGATGGCTCTGAGCAAAATGTCTCCAAGCCAGCTCTCTGGACCACTTCTCGTCTGTTGGTAGCCGATGTGAAAGACGGCGTGATCAAGGCAACAGGGTCGGGTAAAGCGACGATTTATGTGCAGTATGGTGGGAAGAAGACACCAATTGTGGTGACGGTGAGATAGTAGATTGATAGGGAAAAGAGGAAAGCCAACCGGGTGGATCGGTTGGCTTTTTTTGTCTGGACTTTAGGTTTGTAAGAACTAAAAAAAGCCACCTTTTACAGGTGACTTGTGAGTTCTAAATTATGGTGGAGCCAAGGGGGATCGAACCCCTGACCTCTTGACTGCCAGTCAAGCACTCTCCCAGCTGAGCTATGGCCCCATGAATATTTATATGCTAACATATGCCAGCTAAATAGTCAATAATAGAATTTTTACTAATAATAATATTGAGTTTCTACCAACGATCAAATGCAAGTAAAAAATAATTCATTTTCTTTTTTCCAAGCAGATGTAATATGTAACTTAATATATTTGTAATAACTACCGATAATTAAATGATACCATTGGCTAGTCGGAGGCAATGTATGTTCAAAAAAATGGTGATGAGTACAATACTTTTCTCACTTATAGGAATTTGTATTTTCATTTGGTTTTATTTGTATCAAGAAGTAGCAGGAACAAAGAACAATTCTAACTTTTCCAAACAATTCCTGACAATGATTGAAGAAGACGATGACGAAGACTTCTCTGGAACATTGACTTTTTCGAGTGATTTCAAACCAGAATATTTAGCTGAAAAGGGATTTACTTTTATAAACCAGCAGCAGAGACAAGGTATATTTGGGCCATATATGGCAAATGTATTTGGAGCACGTGATGCTGAGATTAAAGTAATGGATGCAACTGGGAAGATTATTGGGTTGTTTCAATCCGATGAAAATGGTAATTTCGACTTCGAAACGGAACTATCTAATTTCTATGAGTTAGAAATCACTTTTGATGGAAGAAGAGTTGAATTAACCTTACCAAAAGGAAAAAATGAGGACCTAAGTATATATATCACACATGGTCTTTCTGAAAAATATCTCCCCACGGTAGAGGAATCATTTCAAAATGCATCAGAAGCACTTAAACAAGAAACGAATAAACAAGACAGCAATTTTAACACCAATAGTTCTTCAGAAGCAGTTGAAGGTGATATAAAGGAGTTTATTGTTCTTCAAAATGGTAGTTCTGTAGACGCTTTTTATACAGCAAATGAAGCGATCGAATTTGCAAAAAATTTGGATCAGGCAGAAGTAGTAAATCCAAACGTAGGTATTTGGGATAATAAACCCTCAAGTGTATACCAGTATGATAAGCATCTAAAAGACTTCAGTACAAAGAAAGAAGCAATTGAGTTTGCGAATAAATACGATCATGCAAAAGTAGTAAATTTAAAAACTGGTAAGGTAGAGTTTGATAATTATCCTAAGGAATGTGGAACTTGTGAAAGTCCCATACAAAATGAGTATTAGAAAGCTTAACTGGATGCTAAAAAGCTTCTTTTTCCTCAAAACCGCCTCTTCATAGTGCTATTGTAGAGGTCAGCAGTTCGATCCCACTATGCCTACCATACAGGAACTACGGAAACGGCAGAGATGCCGTTTTTTCTTTCTGTCTCTTTTGTACAACAAATCGCCCAGTCCGACGGAGGTTTCGGAAAGCGTATAGCTTTAAGTAGCCATCCTTTGAACTTGAATAATGCCGCACTTCGCTGAAAAAAGGAGCGAAAAAAGCTAGTCTCTTCCCGCTCCCCTCATCATTCGTTGCACAAACTCACAAATTCATCAAACCCCGAAACGCTTTCATTTTCCCCCTACTAACAGGAATATCCGTCTGACTGTCATCATTCATCTTAATCAAATACGTATTATTAAACCACGGAATGATTTCTTTAATATGCTTCACGTTCAAAATATAGTTTCGATGACTTCGAAAGAAAGAGCGGGACCGGTTCAAAATCTCCTCCAGCTCATTTAAGGACAAGTCGCACTTGTCGATACTCTCTTTTGTCGCAACATATAAATCTTTCTCCCGCACAAAAGCAAAGTAAATCTGCCCTACAGGGATCGGGATGATCTTGTTGGTCTTCCGGATGCAGACATGCTCTTCCAGCGGGGGAACTGTTGCGGTGCGGTTATTCATGGCCGATCGGTTCCTCAGTGTCCTCACTTTTTTGATCACATCGTCCAATTTCGATTCCATGATCGGTTTGGTCAAATAGCCCACAGCAAGCGTGGAAAAAGCCTCCAGAGCATGTTCATGATAGGCAGTCGAAAAAACGATCAATGGGGGATTGGACATCTGATTCAATGTTTTGGCAAATTCAAGCCCATTCATCCCGGGCATCTGAATATCGAGCATGAGCAAATCAGGCTCGGAATTGATCATATGAGGCAATGCTTCCAAGGGATTGGTATAGATTGCGTCCACTTGGATATCAATATATTTTTTCAGCAAATATTCCAATTCGGAACAAATGGCTGGCTCGTCGTCAATGATGATCGTTTTCAGGAGCATCTGGATGCACTTCCTTTTCAAATGCGGATAACGGAGCGACAAAGGATACTACTGTTCCCAAACCAGGCTTGCTTTGAATCGTGAGGCCATATTTTTTGCCATAAATGGATCGAAGCCGTGAATGGACATTGACAAGGCCGATCCCTTTCGATTGGCTGTTCCAGATTTCGGCCAAACGCTCTTCACTGATTCCAACTCCATTGTCTTCGATGCTGATTTTCACTTCTTGGTCGTACGGTTCCACTCGAATCGTGAGCAGACAGTCGCTAACTTTTGGGGAAAGTCCATGGTGAATGGCATTTTCCACGATCGGCTGCAAAGTCAGGACAGGCAATTTGCGCTCCAGCAGAGATTCGTCGATCTCCATGTTCACCTTTAATCGGTTGCTAAATCTGACCTTCTCGATTTCCAAATACGACTTGATTCCGTCCAGTTCTTCCTGCAAGCTGTGATGATTTCCCTTGCTTTTCAAATTGCGCCTGAAGATGTCACTTAAATGACCGATCAAGTTTCTCGCCTGATCAGGGTCTGTACGACAATAGGACATAATCGTCCCCAAGGTGTTGAACAGAAAATGGGGGTTGATTTGTGCTTGTAGGGCGCTCACTTCAGCCTGCTTCCGCATTTTCGCTTGGTGCTCGATCTCCGCTAGTTCAATTTGAACTGACAGCAGCTTAGCGAGGCCGTCCACTAGCTTCTCGTTGGTCTGGGACGTCTTGGAGGAAGAGGTTTTATTGTAGAATTGCAACGTCCCGATTTTCTGGTTTTGATGATACAACGGTGCGGCGCTGATCGATTTTAGGCGAGGCGGACGCGAAAGAGCAAAATCTTTGTCGATCCATACCCCTGTAGGGCGGGTCAAAACAGCCTCCGCTACTTGTGCGCACAGTGTTTCTTTCTGCACATGATTTTCCAGTTCATGACCTTTTGCGCTGAGCAGCTTTTCGCGGTCGGTAATGGCGACTGCATCCACCCTGGCCATTTCACGGATCAGTTCAGCAGTTTTTTTCGCAGAGTGCTCATTTAGCCCTGTCCGCAGATGAGGCAACGTCTGGCTTGCAATCGACAAGGCCAGGTTTGCCCCTAATGCACCAGACTGGTCTTGCATCATTTTGAGATTTTGGAAAACGCGCGTGAAAAGCAACAGTCCTGCAATGGTCATAATTGTGGTCGGGATCGCAATTTTCACTTCCAGTTCGAGTGCCGCAGAAAAAGGCTTGGCCATGAGAAGCACCAAAACTTTTTGAATGAGCTCGGCTGTAAGGCCAATCAGTATGATATGCTGCCATTTCAGACGCAGCATATTCATTTTCGTGCTTACGATCCCGGCCAAGTAGCCGTTCATTACGGTCGAGATGGCACAGGCGAATGCGGTAAATCCACCTATCGAGTAGCGATGAATACCTCCTATAAGGCCGGCAAAAAAGCCGACGACAGGCCCCCCGATCAACCCGCCAGCGACGGCACCGACAATGCGCGTATTGGCGAGTGCGTCATCGACCCGTAGCCCATTCTCCGTTCCGATTACCGACAGGAACCCGAACAGAGTAGAGAGGATCACGATCCGCATCCAGTTGTTTTTCCCATACATGATGTTCCGAAAGTAATCTAGTTGGCCGATGATAAGGGCGATGACTGCAATTACAGAGATGTTTTCAAGCAGTCCCAGAAGCATAGTGATTGTCATAACAGCCGCCTCCCTATGGAAAAGGGTAGCCCGATCCGGACAAAAAATCAATGTAACTCAACTGGGTTTTTCGGCAGCTCGGATGTTGTTTTTGCACATCTGGAAGTATTCAATAGATTCTAGCAAAACAAACAACTTAGAATAAAAACAGTTCTTCGAAAATCCATTCAGGTAAATATGTAAACCCTTTCAAAGCAAACGATGCCGTACATTCTCGAGAAAAGTATTGTTTCATTTGAAAGCGGTTAAACTATCCCAATTGCGAATGGATTCGGGTCAAACATAAGGAGGGGGCAGCAATGAAGCCATCGAGTGATCGTGAAAATACGCGGCGCATCACAAGCAACATCTTTAAAGGTTCACTGGGGAACCTGATCGAATGGTACGACTGGTATGTCTATGCAGCATTTGCGGTGTATTTCTCGTCTCAGTTTTTTCCAAAGGGAGACGCTACCAGCCAGTTGCTGAATACTGCGGCTGTTTTTGCTATTGGATTTTTAATGAGACCGATCGGGAGCTTGCTCCTGGGCCGTTACGCTGACCGTCATGGGCGCCGTGCCGCTCTGACGCTGTCTGTCACCATCATGGCAGGTGGTTCTCTGGTGATTGCCGTAACACCAAACTATGAAACCATCGGCGTGTTTGCTCCTATTATTCTCGTTCTTGCCCGCCTGCTCCAAGGTCTTTCGCTTGGAGGGGAATACGGAACATCTGCCACGTACTTGTCCGAGATGGCTTCGAGTGGTCGTCGAGGGTTCTATTCTAGCTTCCAGTACGTCACGCTGATCAGTGGTCAGTTGTTAGCATTGGGTGTGCAAATTATCCTGCAGCAAATACTCCCGGAAGAAGCCATGATGGCTTGGGGCTGGCGAATTCCTTTCATCATCGGAGCATTTGGGGCAGTAGCCGTGTTGTGGCTGCGCCGCAGTATGGACGAATCAGAGCAGTATACCAAAATGGAGTCGAAAAACAAGGAAAAGGCGGGTACGCTTCGAGAGTTGATGAAGCATCCGAAGGCGGTGCTGGCAGTTGTCGGCCTTACGCTTGGGGGAACTATCGCCTTTAATACCTACACGACCTATTTGCAAAAATTCATGGTGATTACGGTAGGAATGCCGAAAGAAGTAGTCAGCTGGATTAACTTTGCCGCATTGCTCGTATTCGTCGTATTGCAGCCGCTTGCTGGTATGCTGTCCGACCGAATTGGACGGCGCCCGCTGTTGATTGGTTTCGGTATTCTTGGAACATTGTGGACCGTACCGATGTTTTTGCTCCTAGAACAAACGACTAGCCCATATGTCGCTTTCTTGCTGATGCTGTCTGGTCTTATCATTGTTACTGGCTATACGTCCATCAATGCGATCGTGAAAGCCGAGATGTTTCCTACCGCAATTCGCGCTCTGGGCGTAGGCTTTCCGTATGGCGTGACTGTTGCGATCTTTGGAGGAACAGCGGAATTCATCGCGCTATGGTTCAAAAGCATCGGGAACGAATCTCTCTTCTATTACTATGTAGCAGCTTGTATTGCCATAAGCCTCCTCGTTTACTGGCGCATGGGTGAGTCGTCGAAAAACTCCCAGATCGAAGCTGAGCTGAATACTGCAAAGGACTAGATTAAATAAATAATATAGGGGCAACGAAAAACGGCAGAGATGCCGTTTTTTTGTATGTACCGAGCTGTAAAAGATTGCTTTTCAAAACTCACGCTTTTATAATGAATAAAAACTCACTCAAAAAAACGAGGTCCCCCAATGCCCCGCACCAAAGAACAATACGAACAAATGCGCAACGCAACCAAACAGAAAATACAATCAGCAGCCATGCAGTTATTCGTTCAAAAAGGATTCGGCTCTACGAATGTCCAGGACATCGCGGATACAGCTGGCATCAGCATCGGACTTTTGTATCGGCATTACAAATCAAAAGAGACCTTGTTTGACGAACTGGTGGACTTCGCACTTGCGGGCATGCAGAAGAACATTGATTTTTTCGAGTCAGCTGTTTCGCCCAAACAAGCATTGGATCAGTTTGTGAAAGAAATTCACAACGACATGACGACAGGCGAAGAGTTTGCAAATTTGCTGATACTGATGGCGCAATCGTTTCACTCGGGAGGCGGGACAAACGAGAAACGAACCGAGGTAGCACGGCTGAGCGACAACATGTTCCGCTCTACAGCCAAACTTATCAAAAAAGGTCAGAAGCTTGGCGAATTCCGTTCGGGGGACTCGGATGAAATGGTCGTATTTTTCTATTCGACACTTCACGGGCTAGCTGCGATGAAAATGATGGTAAAAAACAGCTTCAAGATGCCTTCACCCTCTATCCTCACTTCTTTTCTGTATAAGGAAGGAGAGTAACCGTACATGTTTACAGTGATCAGGGTGGATCGATTAGAATTCGATGCAAGAGAGCAAATGTCTCAGATTTTTGCGGAAGGATTCACACAGTGGCTTGGCTTTTTTTCTAATGACAAGGAAATCATTGCAAGAGCTTTTGCTCACATGTTCGTTTTGAATCAATTTTATGTGGCGGTAACGGACGATCACAAAGTAGCTGGCATGGCCGCATGCACGGATAGCACTGCGCATTCGGTAAAACTAAATCCAAAAGAGCTGCGAAAGCATCTGGGACTCTATAAAGGCACCCTCGCTGGACTCTTTTTGAAAAAAGAATTTGAAGCTACACTGGCAGATCCTTCTCCCGTCAAATGCTCAATCGATTTCGTCGGAACGGCTCCCGAATTCAGAGGGCAGGGAGCGGCAATGGTGATTCTCCGCCATATTATTGAGAATACCCCGTATGAACAATTTCTCATTGAAGAAGTAGCAGATACGAATATTCCCGCTATGAAGCTATACCAGAAATTAGGGTTCCAAGTATACAGCGGGAAGCCTGTCCCTTTAAAGAGAGCTCAAAAAATTGGAATCAATCATTTTATATCGTTGAAATACGAAAAATCGCTCAAGGGATAGATGATCCTCTGAGCGATTTTTCGTATTTCCGCGCCGATCTCGTACGAACGCAAAAAAGAAAGCCACTCTTACGCGGACAGAAGGTTTTCCCTTCTCTTTTAGAGCCTCCTAAACGACCTGCAGGCACTTCATTTTAACTATCAAGATAAACAGATTCGAGTAGTGGTAAAGGAAGGAAAACCTTGGTTTGTGGCCCGTGACGTTTGCGCTGTCCTTGAGATTGTAAACAGAAGAGACGCAGTTGCTCGACTTGACGAGGATGAGAAGGGTAGCTTTGGAGGAAATGGGGCGCATCAGAACAGAAGTTATCTGGATCAATCCTGTGGCAGCTGATCAAGTGGGGCAGCAGACAATCTTCTTGCTGCCCGGCATATAGCGGATGGATACAAAATGCTCATTATATAAAAAAGCCCATCCTATCTAAGGATGGACAAGGTTGAAGGAAAATTATTCAAACACCGGACGCAAGAAACTTCGCTCGTAACTGATGATGCACTTTGTTTGCTCTGCGAGTGAGAAGGCAAGTTGGCAATCTTCATCGACCAGTATTTTCTTTCGATAATCTTCATATTCTGCCAAACTAGGAAAACTAAATAAGGCATAAGCAATATTATTAGCACCTTCATGAGGAAGGAAATAGCCATGATGATGTCCGCCAAACTTGTTGACAAGAGGTATCCACATCTTTGCATATTCTTCAAAAACACTTACCTGATATGGATCAATAACATATTTCAAGTAACAAGTGACCATTTTTCCACTCCCTAATGGTTTTTCCTAAATCTTACTGTACATCAGTATTAGGAACAAGAGGGGATATAGTTTTACAAAATGTGTATTTAAAAAAGACTTTTTAATAAAAGTCTCGTGGATTTGAATCACATTCTATTTTTAAAGGCTTAAACCAATTTCTCAGGAATGTTCGTGTATCTGAGACTGTTATAGCAACATCGCCTTTTTGAATATCGATGTATAGGCTATAGCCTCCATCAGATTTAGACTCAATTGGAATCAAGTCAATAAATTCGTTAAAATCTTTTACTACTTCGGTGACTCTATCCATTTGTGGTTTTGTTACATCACTTACAATCATCAAAAACTGTCTTTTCAACAATACACCCCATTGTTTTTATTTTCATTATATCACAGTAATGAAAACCGGGTGGGAAACGACAAGTTGGCAACTTATCGATCTTATCAGAACTGCAATTACAACGGATGCACCGAAAAGGCTACGACGAAAGGGACGGTGTTCACGAAGAAGGGCAAGAGCGATAGACTGGCACCTGTAACCGTCAACGCTTGCGACAGACATAAGAAACTACCGAGTTTCTTTCCAAACAAAAATCAGGGGTGAATGATATGTTTCCTTGAGCTAGCGCGGAAGATGCAAAAAAGGGTTGGAGATTACCTCCCGATATGCTGGAAGAAGTCAGGATCAAGATGTGGGCTGCTGGTTAGCGACCTATCCGAAAGGAAATCGAAGACATTTTGTTAGCTGTAGAAAGTACGATGATGGCTAATGAAAGGGAGCTCAAATTGCCGAAGAAATACGCAGTTCAAAACAAGGAGACTAAGTCGTTTCTGAAGCATAACAGGAACTACAATCCGTGCGCCTATCCGTATGATGATGTGGAGAGTATTAGGAAGCTACTCATTGGAGCGACTTCAGGCACGTTTATTATGTAGCTAGGTGGCACGCCGACAGCTTTTGCAAGTGGCAGATTGTAGATGTGGACACAAGGGAAGTGTTGGAGCCGATGAAAATAGGGTTGGGTGGATAATGACAATGACCGAAAAACAAATCATAGAAACGCTGGCAACGAAGGTGATGGGATGGGAGCTTGGCAAGCAGACTTTGATGATGTGTCTGTCCAGAAGATCGGCACTGGGATGACGGTACAAGAAGCGATTTGTAATGCAGCACTGAAAGTGGTCATTTTAACAAAACGGTAATTGAAGAAAGTAGGAAATTCCCCAACTTGGTGAGAAAAATACCCCGGGATTAACCCGGGGGCCGTTGATGGTGGATTAGTTGATTTTCAACTGTTCCCAGGTAAACGAAACCGGATAAGAACCGTTTTCAAAGACTCCTACCTTTTGCCACATGTAGAACACCACTGTTTTATTTTGGTTATCGATCCCAATGTCGATTGTATACCTATAACCCGGAACTTCCCAGCGTTTGACTTCCTGATTGTTGGAATCAAATGCGACGACAACTAAAACAAGGTCATTCGATGAAGGGGTATACGACCAATACGTATACTCACCATACTTAACGATGACGTTTGCTTGGCTAATCGCAAGTCCAGCTGGTTGCAAAATTTGAGCAGGTCTGGCAATCAATTCATAGCTATTCCCGACTTATTCCCTACTAAATGTGAGAGTCTTCGTTCGAGCCTACACCGTGCAGGCGACTTTCATCGCACACGGCGTTCCATCAACGGATAAGAAAGAATGTTTTACAACGGGCAAATATAACGCTATGCCAATCAATCTAAATTTTCCGCTAACTAAAGTTATAACTTTCTGTGATTGTGTTATTAAAGAGCTGAGGTTAACAAAACACACGATTTGATAAATAGAGGGGCAGTTGCAGCGGGGGGGGGGGGCG
>NZ_AKIX01000014.1:0-76681 GCF_000282075.1 Brevibacillus sp. BC25 | reverse complement strand
AGTACTTGGCTTGGGACCAAGGGGTCGCAGGTTCGAATCCTGTCTTCCCGACCATGATTTGCCCACGTTTTACAGGTTTGCCGGGGTGGCGGAATGGGCAGACGCAACAGACTTAAAATCTGTCGGGAGTTTCTCCCGTACCGGTTCAAGTCCGGTCCTCGGCACCAGCATCTATTTTGATGCGGGTGTAGTTCAATGGTAGAACTCCAGCCTTCCAAGCTGGTCGCGTGGGTTCGATTCCCATCACCCGCTCCATACATAAAGCAGAGAGCCAATAGGTTCTCTGCTTTTTTATGTCTAGGAAAGTAGCACTATTTTTACTTGAGGCACAAGTATGAAGGCTTATCTAATAGTTGAATAGATAAGCCTTTGTTCAATACAGGTATAAATTTTTGTCGAAAGCTGTCTGACGTTTTTTATGGTAGCAACATATGTTTTCGTGTACAGTAAAACTAAGGTCGCTTACCGATGAAATTGGTAACGGATCTCTTGCCTTGCCTCCTGCCTTGTCAGGGGGCTTTTTTTGCGTGATACAAAAGAGAGCGACCTAGAGAGCTTCCAATCGGGGACCAACTTCCTGGGCATTCGCAATCGGCAGAGAAACGATAAAGCGTGTGCGTTTTTCATTGGAATCACAATGGATCGTGCCTTGATGCTTTTCGATAATATTTTTGCAGATGGACAAGCCGATACCTGTCCCATTTTGTTTAGTCGTAAAGAATGGTTGGAATAGATTTTCCACGATCTCGGGTGGAATCCTTTCGCCGTTGTTCTCCACACTCAAATAGAGCCAGCCATCTGAAGAAGTGGAAATGACATGAATATACTTGTCTGTACGATTTTGCACGGCGTCAATGGCATTGTTTAATAGATTGACGACAACTTGCTTCAAGCCTTCTTCATAACATGCGAGTGAGCAGGGGTGGATTTGTTTTTCAAAACGTATGTTTTCTCCCACGAGGCGAGGGGTAATCAGCATCTCTACTTCTTCAAGCAGTTCTTCTACTTGAACGGTTTTAAAAATTTCATCGAGAATTGGTTTTTTTGAAAAGCTGAGGAATCCGGTTAGTTGCCGATGTAAATTCTCAAACTCATGCATGACGACTTGGATATACGTCTGAAGCTGGGCCTGTTCCTGTGTAGACTCGCCGATCAGCTTCAGGAACCCTTCAATGGCGCACAACGGATTGCGCAGCTCATGAGCCATATTGGCGGCTATTTTACCGAGCATGGTCAGTTTGTCGTTATGCAAATAGGAGATCGTTTCTTCCTTCTGGACCAGCTCTTTATTAATCATTTGTTCAAAATGATAAACAGCCCAGAAGACACTTTCATCCATGGCCTTGCCCAGTTGGCTTTCCAAATAGTGCATTTCTTGTGAGGAGAGGGACCATCTCTGTAATTCCGGTTGGAGAACCCGCCAGAATACATTCCGGTACAATTGATACGTGCGCAAAATGGAGGAGAAGGGGAATTCCTGAGAACGAAGCCACTCTCCCATATCTAATGCCCAAGTCTGCATGTCATGATCTACATCCTCAACCAGATAGCGAGCCAAGAGCACTGTTCGTTTTTCTGCAAAATCGCGAGGAATGGTTACAGGAATTTCCATGCTGCGAACAATTTCTTGCAGCCATATTGTGGTGATACTTGGTGTTAAGTCTAAAATCTTCTTTGAAACGTCGTAAAGGTTTAGCGTCACAGTCTCCACCATCTCTTATCCACCCCACTAAAATCGTAAGGGAAAATGCCTAATTTAGACAAGGTATAATTAGCCTGATTTCGCAATAAAATGTATTTTTTTCGGAAGTTTTTATCTACAAAATCCGCTGAAAACCGCCTTTTTTCGGAAAAATATTCAATCATGAGTCCGATTCCAGTCGCATAAAGTAGAATGGACGAACTTTATTGGACCAGGGAGGCAGGGATGGGCGAGTATTTTTGGCTGGGTCTTGTACACATCTTTATGATCGATCTGGTATTAAGCAGTGACAATGCTGTGGTCATAGGTATGGCCTGCCGCGGACTCCCAAGAAATGAGAGAAAACGGGCGATTTTATATGGGACATTGGGTGCAATCCTCTTGCGAATTGTACTAACGGGAATGACTACCTGGATGTTGGATATTCCTCTCGTGAAGGCAATCGGGGGATTATTATTGCTATGGATAGCATGTAAGCTGATGCTCGGTGAGAATGAAGAGCTCGCAAACGTATCGCATAATCAGACAATTGGTCAGGCAGTCAGGACTATCATAGTAGCAGATTTTGTCATGAGTTTGGACAATGTTTTGGCAGTTGGTGGAGCAGCACATGGCGATTTATGGTTAGTTTTGCTGGGGTTAGCGATGAGTATACCACTATTAATGTGGGGAAGTGTGTGGATTGCCCGCATGATGAATCGTTTTCCCAGTATGGTCATCATTGGCGGCGGAATTCTTACCTTTACAGCCGTTGATATGTGCCTTCAGGATCCGTATGTCTGGAAGTGGGTGAATCCTCTTCTTCTCAATCATATGTGGTTGCCCGTACTTGCTGCCGTAGTAGTTATGTTTTGGGGGCGGATGAAAAGGACGTGAAAAGGTGATGAGGATGGTACATTGTTGGGCATACTACAACAAAGGTCATGGCCGTTTTGCGGAATGTAAGTGGTCACATCCAGCTGAATGAAAACATAGCGGGAAAGGAACTATTTCGAAATGAATACAAGCCTCTTGATGCTATGGGGATACTGGGATGAAATCTATCAGCGTTGCACCAGACTTACCTATATTGAGAAAGGGAACAATATATTTCGGGTTGTTGTTTTACGCTATCGGGGAGAGCCACTTGTTACTACCGATAACCGAATCATTCATGACGGGGATTGGATCTTAAAGCTACATATACACAATTATTACTTAGCTACACTGTGCAAAGGAGTGAAGGATGAACTACGCGTGGCACTTCTTTTGCGAAGACATATCCTCCAATCACTGCCGAAGCTTGCCATGTTCCTGGACTCGATGGAAAATAAAGATCAAATAAAAGGGATAGTGGGAACGACTATGCTACATAAAGGTGTAACACCTTTGGGCTTCTCGATTTCGGATGTGCCCATGACTTGGTTTTTTCGATACAAGCGATGGTACTTGCGTCTCATGCTCAGAATCGTGCATCCCAATGGAAAGCGACGCTTGCAATCATGGAATCATGAAAGGCCCCTAAAGCGTGTTTATATGTCCAAGGAATTTTTACTCAATCGATATGCTGAGGGCAAGCAGCCTCTAGGAGAGTCCTACTAATGGCAAAGCGGTTTCTGCTAGTGACAGAGGAATGGGCAGGGAGTGGTCATCGGATGGCTGCTGAAGCTCTGCAGGAAGTTTTACTGGAAAGTGAGGGTGCACGATCGGCGCGAGTGGTGGGAGGACTGAAAACCGCCAGTCCAGGCTTACGTGTGCTCTCTCATTTTTTTTATCGCAATATGCTGCGCTACGGTCAACCTGTGTGGCAACGCATCTATGAACAGGATGAAATGCTAAGTAGTGCATTGAGCAAAGCACTGGGATGGTGGCTATCCGCAAGATTAAGCAATCAACTGTTGCAAGAAGAGAAGCCAGATGTCGTCATCGCTACGCATGCATACTGCTTGTCCGCATTGGCAGAAGCGAAGAGAAGGGTGTCCAAGCCTTTCCAGCTCGTGTGTGTGCCCACGGACTTCCATATTAATCGGTTTTGGGTTCATCCAGAAATTGATGCGTACATGGTGGCACATGAGCAAATTGCGCAAAATCTAATCGAGCACTATGGGATAGCACCGGAAAAAATCCATGTTTATGGCATTCCAGTTCGGCCTGCTTTTACGACAGCGTTGAATACCGGCAAAGCGGCTTGGAAAAAGCAGCTTGGACTTGTGCCAGATCAATTCACCGTGTTGATTGGTGGGGGAGAAGGCGGTTATGGTGGAGTGGAGCAGGTCGTACGAGAGTTGTTGTTGGAAGAGCAACCATTGCAGATCGTAGTCGTGACTGGGAAGAATACAAGCCTGTACAGACGACTGACGGGCCTGTTAGGTACGGAGATCACTGACCATCGTTTTATACTGAAAGGGTTTGAGCCGCAAATGTGGCAGTGGATTGGAGCAGCTGACGCCTATATAACGAAGCCAGGTGGCATTTCGTGTGCGGAGTCACTTGCTCTTAAGACACCGCTCATTTTATTTCACCCATTACCCGGACAAGAAAAGCATAATTGCTCCTTTTTACTCGAGCAACAAGCGGCGATCTTGGCTGAAACGCCAGTAGAAATCAAAGAAATCATCAGGTTATGGCGCCAGCCAGAAAAAAGGGATGCTTTTGTAGGAGGTTTGGACAAGCTAGGGCGACCAGAAGCAGCTCATCGAATAGCCCATGTCCTTCTCCAATTAACAGACTAAAATTGGAAGAAAAAAAGAACGAATGAACAAGCAAAACTTCACACATATTAAACTTACAAACGACGAGGAGGTGATATAAATGGCGAACAACAACAGATCCAGTAACAATCTGGTGGTTCCTCAAGCAAACCAAGCTCTGGACCAACTGAAATACGAAATCGCATCCGAATTCGGTGTTCAGCTTGGACCAGACACCACTTCCCGTCAAAACGGTTCAGTTGGAGGAGAGATTACAAAACGTCTTGTCTCCTTTGCTGAGCAACAACTGGCTGGACGTGGCTAATCTCATAAGTTGGATGAAGGGAGGCACCTATGGTGTCTCTCTTTTTATTTTTCTAATAAGAGGTAATTATTTACAGATGAAAATAGGGGAGACCACCGCATAAATAATGGGTGGAGGCGGATTCTATATGTGTTAGGAGGTGAGTGGATATGACAGTAGGAGCACAAGTGAAACAAACGCTTGCCAGCTTGAAAGGCGCACAAGCAGATTTTGAAACGTTTGCTCTGAGCACGCAAAACAAGAAAGCGAAACAATTGTATTCGCAAGCAGCAGAGCAAACGCAATCCATTGTAGATAACCTCCAGCAGCGTGTAACGGAGCTGGAAAAGGAAGAACCACAGTTTAAGGGATTCTAGTGGAAGTGTTGGGAAAGGGAGAGGGACTTCCTCTCTCTTGGTTTTACTATCTATAACAATCACCTCAGGTGATGGAGGTGGCTTATGCCTGATTGGTTATCAATCCTTTTGCGCTCAATAGGCGCTGTTGCTTACTTATTTCTATTGACAAAGATTATTGGGAAAAGGCAAATCAAGCAACTTACATACATCGAATATATCGTCGGCATCAGCATCGGTTCGATAGCGGCTTTTATGGCAACCGAAATGGATGGGCCGGTCTACCATAGTTTGGTCGCCATGGGGGTTTTTGCGCTTTTCCCTTATTTAATGGAGTGGCTTTCACTCAAGAGCAAGCTTCTCCGCGACTTATTTGAAGGGAAATCAACGGTTCTCATCAAGGAAGGCAAAATTTTGGAAGACAATCTGAAAAAGGAACGATTGACCGCGGAAGACTTGATGGAACAATTACGAGTCAAAAACGTGTTCCGAGTAGCCGATGTAGAGTTTGCGTTAATGGAAACAAGCGGGGAAGTCAGTGTCCTTTTAAAATCAGAGAATCAGCCGGTAACACCCAAACACCTTGAATTGACAGTGGCTCCTACGGAAGAGAATCAAGTGGTCATTATGGATGGGATCATCATGGACGAGTCCCTGGCAACAGCAGGACTGAATCGCAGATGGGTTCGCACGGAGCTGCAAAAAGCGGGAGTGGCTTTGGAAAATGTTTTCCTCGGCCAAGTAGACAAAGGTGGAGAGCTCTATCTCGACCTGTATGACGATAAACTGATGGTTCCCGGTGCCCAAGCGACGAAGCTGGCTTTTGCTACATTGAAAAAATGTCAGGCGGATTTGGAGCTATATGCACTTAATACAAAAAATGAGCAAATGAAGCGTACCTACCAAACCGATTCCGAACAGCTACAAGAGATTATCGATCAAGTAAAACCGTTCCTGATACGGTAAAAAGGAGTAAGTGACATGGCAGATCAAAAAAAGAAAAAGCTGACCCCCGTCCAGCAAGAATATCAGCAATTGGCAAAGACGCACGAGCCTCCGCGACCGCTTTTACGCAATTTTACCCGGGCATTTTTAGTGGGTGGCGGCATTTGTATGATCGGACAAGGGATACAAGAAATGTTCATTCACTACTTCGATTTTACGGAGAAAACTGCTGGTAATCCTACAGTAGCTGTCTTGATCATTCTTTCGGCTCTTTTGACCGGTCTGGGACTATATGACCGGATCGCCCAATGGGCTGGGGCAGGTACGAGTGTGCCGGTTACGGGTTTTGCCAACTCGATTGCATCTGCGGCGATCGAGCATCGCAGCGAAGGACTTGTGCTGGGGGTAGGCGGGAACATGTTCAAGCTCGCGGGGTCAGTGATTGTGTTTGGTGTAGCGGCGGCATTCGTCGTTGGATTGATCAAAACATTGTTTACGATGGGAGGCTAACGGATGCGCCAGGGTCATCAGTCTTGGGTCTTTCCTTTAAAACCTGTCATTCTCGGTCACGCTGCGATTGGTGGGCCTTTTGAGGCTAGAGGACCGTTAGCCGACGACTTTGATATCCTGCACGGTGACTTGATGATTGGACAAGACAGCTGGGAAAAGGCGGAGAAAGTCCTGCTAGAAGAAGCGTGCTCGAAAGCGGTGGAGAAAGCGGGGCTCACGAAAGAACAAATAAACTTTATGCTTGCCGGGGATTTAATGAACCAGATCATATCTGCCAGCTTTTCGGCCCGGACGCTTTCGATTCCGTTTCTGGGGATTTTCGGAGCGTGCTCAACAGCGATGGAAGGCTTGGCCTTGGCTGCTCTCATGGTGAATAGTCAAGCTGCTGATTACGTCCTGGCTGCTACCTCCAGTCACAATGGGGCTGCGGAAAAGCAATATCGTTATCCAACCGAGTACGGTTCACAGAAGCCCCCAACGGCACAATGGACCGTGACGGGAGCAGGGGCTGCTGTTGTAGCTAGTCAGGGTAAGGGTTTGCGGATTACGGGAGCCACCATCGGGCATGTAGTCGATATGGGATTGACAGACCCATTCAATATGGGAGCAGCGATGGCGCCAGCCGCGTTATCCACGATTGAGTCGCATTTCCGTGACTTTCAACTCCCTCACGACCATTATGATTTGATCGTAACAGGCGATTTAGGACGAACGGGCCATGCCATTTTATCTGATCTGTTGCCCAAGCATCACATGCACATTCCCTTAGAGCGCTATGTCGATTGCGGGAAGCTCATTTATGGAGAAAATCCAAATGTGTGGTCGGGTGGTAGCGGATGTGGCTGTATCGCTACAGTGACGTACGGGCACCTACTTCGGCGGATGAAGCAAGGAGATTGGAAGCGAATCTTGCTGGTTGCCACGGGAGCCCTCTTATCCCCGTTGACCTTCCAGCAGGGAGAAAGCATTCCTTGCATCGCCCATGCCGTGGCTGTTGAGTCGGAGCAACTTGGAGAGTGATACCATGATGTTTTTGTGGGCGTTTCTCGTAGGAGGAACGATTTGCTTAATCGGTCAATTTCTCATGGATGTCGTCAAGCTCACACCTGCCCATACGATGTCCTCCCTTGTTGTCACTGGGGCAGTGCTAGACGGACTCGGTCTATACGAGCCACTGGTTAATTTTGCCGGAGCAGGAGCGACAGTACCCATCACGAGCTTTGGAAATGCACTGGTGCACGGGGCAATGGCGGAAGCCGAAAAGCATGGAGTCATTGGCATTATTACCGGCATTTTTGAAGTGACGAGTGCAGGGATTTCGGCTGCCATCGTCTTCGGATTTATCACGGCAGTCTTGTTCCGACCAAAAGGATAATGGCAGGTACATATTGCCACTTGTGCCAAAATACTTGAATTGAACCTACTTTCGCCAACTTGTAGAATGAGTTGGGTAAAGGAGGGAACAATTTATGTGGTGGAGCAAGAAAGCAGTAACAACCTTGCTTGCTGCCTTTATGGTTGTAGCGTTTATTTTCCCGGCCGACTCCCTGGCAGCCACACAGATTCAGCGTGGCAGTGTGAACGGGGATGTATGGGATTTGCAGTATCGTTTGCAGATGCTGGGCTACTACAATGGCAAAATGGATGGCATTTACGGAGCGAATACAACAAAGGCCGTCAGACAGTTTCAAAAAGCATACGGATTACAGATTGACGGTATCACTGGTCCAAATACATGGCGCGTTCTAAAGAAAGTGTCGGTAAATAAAGCGGAAATGCAGATGCTGGCCCAGCTGGTCTATTCCGAAGCACGCGGAGAACCTTATGAGGGCCAAGTAGCTGTGGCTGCGGTTGCGTTGAACCGTGTCCAGTCCAAAAACTTTCCCAATACACTTGCGGGTGTCATCTTTGAGCCATTAGCGTTTACCGCTGTAGATGATGGACAATTCTGGATGACTCCTAACAAGACTGCTTACAAGGCAGCTTGGGATGCTGTACGAGGATGGGACCCAACCAAAAACTCGCTTTATTACTTTAATCCTGTTACGGCGACCTCCAAGTGGATTTGGTCTCGTACACAAGTGAAGAAGATCGGCAAACACATTTTTGCCATTTAACCATTGATCATGCAGCCCTTGAAACAGTATTCATCATGATGCTGTTCGAGGGCTTTCCTTTTGACTGGAAACTATTGTTCATTGTTTTTGCAAAATAGTTCGATAAAATGATACGAAAGGATTCGCAAATTTCCCCATGGAGGTTGATGATGAAGAAACGGATGATCCTTGCCTCGCTGGCAGCCTTTTTACTCATAGGTACTCCAGTTGTCGAGGCAGAAACAACGAAAATGAATGAAACACCTTATGTAGACATTAGCGGCCATTGGGCAGAACGAGAAATCAATCAACTTTACATAACCGACGTAATTGGTCAAAACGAATATTTTCGACCTGATGACAACGTCACATTGGGTGAACTGCTCACGATGTTTGTGAATGCGAAAGGAATTGAACCTCTTGGCAACAAGCAATCATCCTTTGCCGACGTACCGGCAAACAGCTGGCTGTCGTCCTATGCAGAGACTGCCTATCGACTGGGAATTGTCCATGGGCAAAAGCAGGGGAATCACCTATACTTACATCCCGATGCCCCAGTAAAAAGAGCAGAGCTCGCCTCTATTCTGGTAAGAACGATGGGGGACAGCGGAGTAGTCAATAACTTGAAGTGGTCTACGACGATCCAGACATTGAACCAATACATGGATGGGAACAACGTGAAAGAGAAAGAGCAACGCCCACTCGTTTACGCCATGCATAACGGGTTAATGAGTGCCTATGAGGACGGTACTTTGAAGCCGAACAAATACATGACGAGAGCCGAAGCAGCCACATACGCGGCCCTTCACTTGCTTCCGGATAAGCCGAGAACAACAAAAGCCCTCGCAAACGGTACACCTTTTCGCCAGGAATTAACGGTACAGACGACTGCTTACAGCTACACGAACGATAAGATCCTGTCGTATCTGGAGTATCCACTGCGCGAAGGTGTTGTAGCGGTTGATCCAAATGTCATCCCACTTGGTACGCACTTGTACATCGATGGCTACGGCTATGCAGTGGCAGCTGATATCGGTGGTGCGGTAAAGCAACGCCATGTGGATCTGTATCTCCCGACGTTGAATGAAGCTGAAAATCACGGCTTGCAAAAAGGCGTCAAAGTATACGTGCTTGATTAATAAAAATGCTGAACATATTTCCTGCTCTTTCCACTCATACTAACGTGGAAGGGGTGGGATTTTTTCATGGTATGGGTGTTGCTAGGATTGCTTGGTTTATTTGTCCTACTAGTAATCACGCCAATACAGTTGACGTGTTTATACAGTCGCGAGGGCGATAATGATCAATTGGAGATTACAATTGCAGCTTGGGGTATCATTCGCAGGAAATACGAAATTCCTATTCTCCTCTTGAAAATGACAGAAGCTGGGCCTGAGCTTGTTGCAAAGGTGGAAACGATCCAGCATGGAAGCAAGCTTCGGGAAAAGGTCAAAGATTTTACGCGGAGACAAGTGAAGATATGGTATCGCAATTATCGTGACGTGCTGGAAAGAGTACGTGACTTGCTGCCTTTGCTAAAAGACCTGTTCAAACAAATTCGCTGTACGAAGTTAGAATGGCATACGGTGTTGGGCACAGGTCAGGCAGCGGAAACAGGAGCGCTGACAGGACTAATCTGGGGAGTGAAAAGCCTGATAGTCGGAATTCTCTCCCACTCCATCTCTTTACAGACGATGCCTGCCATGAGTGTACAGCCTGTCTGGAACCAAGCACTTCTACATACGAAAGTTCAAGCGGTGTTGCATTTTTATTTGGGCCAGTTCGTTTTCTATGCGCTAAAAGTTTTTCTGCGGATTCGAAAAAGTAAACAGCGAAAATGGCAAGCTGCGCCTACGCGTGCCTAATCACAAATGTGAGAGCATACATATTTATTCCCTTGTGCAGGGTACATGTTCCGGATTTGTTGGGGGAATGATAAAACATGACACCGATAGGAAGGAGGAGCGACAAATATGGCAGACCACCCGATTCAAGGCCTCATGAGAACAGCGATGGAAAATCTCAAGCAAATGGTGGACGTGAATACAATCATTGGTGATCCTGTTGAGACACCTGACGGTAGTGTCATTCTTCCGATCTCCAAGGTAGGATTTGGTTTCGCGGCCGGGGGTAGTGAGTTCCAATACGATCACCATCATAATGGGCATCAACACAATCAACAGCATGAACATACTAGTAACCCGTTTGGTGGGGGTAGTGGGGGCGGTGTCTCCATCACACCTGTAGCATTTTTGGTCGTGGGCAAACAAGGAATTCGTTCGATTCCACTGGAAAATACGACCCATCTCTATGACCGGATTTTGGATTCTGTTCCGCAAATCGTGGATAAAGTTCAGGGGATGTTTACCAAATCGGATGAACCTACTGTTTATTCCAATACGATAATTGCCAGAGCAGAAGAACAAGATTTGGAAGACCTTATGGATCGAAAGTAAGGAAAACACAAAACAGGTATGCTCCACAAAAGGGGCATACCTGTTTTTTAGATAGTAGGCGTATGGCATTACCAGAGTTCGTTTACATACAAGCCTGTTTTTGCAGCATGCTGATAATGAAGGCTCGAGCTGGAGGAGGCGATATAAGGATGGAGGGCCATAGCTTCCTCGTAATAACGTGAAAAGGAGCCGAGGGGCTTGCTTTGCAATCCCAATGTACCTGCTCTGAATGCATGGGCTACACGTTCCATTGTATTTGTATAGTCCACATAGCGGGTTTGTACAGCCTCCAACCATTTCTCATCATCCATTTCCAGTTGTCCATCTGGTAACAGCTTGATTCCAAACGTTTGGAGTTTTTCCTCTTCATCTTTTGCCACTTGAGCGAATGCATCTAACTTTTGCGTCGTCAAGGTATCTGCTTTTTCCGCAAGAAATAGCTGTAAGCGATTGTATTTACTTACTAACGACTGTGTTCGCTCCTGTAATCCCTCAATGTCAGGTCCAGCCTCGCTGTCTTTCCCGGCGGCAATAAATTCCCGAGCACTCTTCTCCAAATCTGAGGAAAACCGGTACAGACGCGATAAGGAATCGGAAAGCTCCGTTGTCCATTGCTGTTGACGAGTGTAGTACGGCTGCAAATTAAAACTGAAAATCGGATTGACTGGCGTGCTTAATTTTGCCTGAAGCATATGGGAATGATAGCGGCCTACCCGCTGGTTTAATGGAACATGGCTGACTCGATTCGTTTTCATGTCGGTCACCTCCTCATAAGCAAATGGAATGAATCCCTAGGATCAATTTACTATCTCCTATTATAGACGATGCCTACTCCATTTCAATGAGCAGATCGCCAGTTTGAATAGCTTCGCCTGCTTTCACGTAGACGGCTTTAATTTTTCCGTCGAGCGGGGCTTGAATCGTCGTCTCCATTTTCATCGCTTCACTCACCAAAAGATGCTCACCTTTTCGCACCTTGTCACCTTCAGTTACAAGTACCTTGAGCACTTTTCCTGGCATAGAGGCACCAAGGTGGGCAGGGTTTTGTGCTTCTGCTTTTCGGCGGATCAGTTCAGAGACTTTTGCGGACTGGTCACGGATGAAAATTTCACGTGGCTGTCCGTTCAGTTCAAAATAGATGATGCGTCGGCCATCTGGATGAAGCTCGCCAACTGCGACCAGCTTGATAATCAGTGTTTTACCGCGTTCGATCGTAATGGCGGTTTCCTCACCCGGACGCAATCCGTAGAAAAACGTTCCCGTATTTAATACCGACAGGTCACCGTATTCCTTCAGGCGTTGTTCAAATTGCAAATAGACTTGCGGATACATGATATAGGACAGGACGTCTAGATGACTGGGCTCACGTCCGATTTTGACTTCCAGCTCAGCGGCAACTTGCGTAAAGTCAACGGGCGCGAGCAATTCACCTGGACGTGCAGTAAAGGCATCGCGACCTTTTAACACGAGCTCCTGTAACTTCTTCGGGAACCCTCCCGGCGGTTGGCCAAGATACCCTTGGAAAAATTGAATGACGGAATCCGGAAAGTCGAGGCGTGTGCCTTTCTCCCAAATATTTTCCTCATTCAAGTTGTTTTGGACCATGAACAGTGCCATGTCACCGACGACCTTGGATGACGGGGTCACTTTTACAATGTCGCCACACATTTGATTGACGACAGCATACATGCCCTTCACTTCGTCCCAACGACCTTCCAGACCAACAGCTTTGGCTTGCTGCTCCAGATTGGTGTATTGTCCGCCAGGCATTTCGTGAACGTACACCTCCGTGTTGCTCGCTTTCATGCCGCTTTCAAAGCCTTGGTAGTACGGACGTACATCCTCCCAGTAATCAGACAGCTTGTTGAACGATTCAAGAGATAGGCCAGTCTCACGCTCCGTATGGGCTAGGCTCGCGATCAACCCGTTCAAGCTTGGCTGGGAAGTGAGTCCAGACATGGAGCTGACGCAAGCATCGACGATATCCACGCCTGCTTCGATTGCTTTCAGAAGCATGGCGCCAGCGTTTCCTGACGTATCGTGAGTATGCAGATGGATCGGAATGCTGATTTCTTGTTTTAAAGCAGAGACGAGCGAATGAGCAGCATACGGCTTCAAAAGACCTGCCATATCCTTGATCGCGAGAATATGGGCACCTGCTTTTTCCAATTCTTTAGCCAGATTGACATAGTAGGCCAAGCTGTATTTGGTCTTAGTTGGGTCCAGAATATCTCCGGTGTAGCAAATCGCTGCTTCGGCTACCTTGCCAGATTCACGTACGGCTTCAATAGCTGTTTGCATTCCCGGAAGCCAGTTCAGGCTGTCAAAGATCCGAAAGACATCGATGCCATTTTCCGCAGAGGCTTTGACGAAGGCGTGGATCACATTATCCGGGTAATTGGTATAGCCTACGCCATTTGCTCCGCGCAAGAGCATTTGGAACAGAACATTCGGTATGCGTTGGCGGAGAATTTGCAGTCGTTCCCAGGGAGATTCCTGCAAAAAGCGCATCGTTGTGTCAAAAGTGGCGCCACCCCACATCTCCAGCGAGAAGAGCCCGGAACCGAGCTTACCTGTCGCTTCTGCAATGGTAGCGAGATCGTAGGTGCGCACACGCGTAGCAAACAAAGACTGGTGGGCATCGCGGAATGTCGTGTCTGTGACAAGCACCTGCTTCTGCGCCTGAATCCAGCGTACCAGACCGTCGGCACCTTCTTTGTCTAGAATTTGCTTCGTGCCGTCCGGATATGGCTGGGTAAATGGTGTCCGCGGGATGCGAGGCGAGTCGAAGTGCGGCTTTTTCTCCGATTTCTGGAGACCAGGATATCCGTTGACAATCGCGTCTCCGATATAAGATAGTAATTTGGTACCACGGTCTTGACGGCCAGGGAAGATGAACAGCTCTGGTTTGGTGTCAATAAACGATGTATTGTAGTTGCCACTCAAAAAATCAGGATGTGTCACGACATTTTCCAAAAACGGCAGGTTCGTTTTCACGCCACGAATACGGAACTCACGCAGTGTGCGTAGCATTTTGCGAGCGGCTTGATCAAAGCTCGCGCCATACGTGGAGATTTTGACCAGAAGCGAGTCGTAAAACGGTGTAATGATCGCGCCTGGATAACCATTGCCGCCGTCCAGCCTTACGCCGAAGCCTCCACCGGAACGCCAGGCGGACAAGCGACCGGCATCTGGCAGGAAGTTGTTTTCAGCGTCTTCTGTTGTGACACGGCACTGGATGGCAAAACCACTCATCTGGATATCACTTTGCGCACGGATGCCAATTTCTTCATCGGAGAGCGCATGACCCTCAGCTACGCGAATCTGCGACTGAACAATGTCGATTCCAGTGATGAGCTCCGTGATGGTATGCTCTACTTGAATGCGTGGATTGACTTCTATAAAATAAAAACGCTTGTCCGGCGTTAACAAAAACTCGACAGTACCAGCGTTCGAATAACCGGCTTTTTGCATGAGAGTGAGAGCAGCCTGGCAAATATTTTCACGCAGTTTGTCATCCAACGATAGGCTCGGTGCTACTTCGACCACTTTTTGATGGCGTCGTTGAACAGAGCAATCGCGCTCATACAGATGGACGATGTTTCCATGGTTGTCACCGAGAATTTGGACCTCGATGTGTTTGGGCTGTTCCAAGTATCGTTCCAAATACACCTTGGAATTGCCGAAGGAAGAGCGGGCCTCAGAACGTGCACGATCTAACGAATCTTGCAAATCCTCCTGACTGCGGACGATACGCATGCCACGGCCTCCGCCGCCAGATACGCCTTTAATAATGATGGGGTAGCCGTATTCTTTGGCAAAGAGAAGCGCCTCTTGGAGTGTTTCGATTGGCTCCGGAGTGCCTGGAATCACTGGGATTTCTGCTTCAATCGCAAGACGACGGGCTTCTACCTTGTCCCCGAATTTGTCGATCAGCTCAGGGGATGGTCCAATGAAAATGATGCCTTCCTCTTGGCAACGTTTTGCAAAATCAGCATTCTCAGCAAGAAATCCATAGCCTGGGTGAATGGCATCGATATCGTTGCGCTTGGCAATTTCAATGATACTTTCGATATCGAGGTAAGCCTCAATAGGCCCTTTTCCCGCTCCGACCAAGTAAGACTCGTCAGCCTTGAAGCGATGGATAGAAACGTTGTCCTGCTCGGAGTACACGGCTACCGTACGTATGCCGAGTTCCGTTGCTGCGCGAAAGATCCGAATGGCGATCTCACCGCGGTTTGCTACCAGTAGGCGATTGATTTTTCTCTTTTTCATTATTCTCTCCCCCTTACGTCTCGGAAAAAAAGACGTATTAAAATTATATATAGAACAAATATACAAAATTTTCTCGACACAAGACACACCTTTTTTCGATCACAGGAGGATGGATGAACGTGAACAATCAGAACGACAAGCTGCCTGTATTTGTGTACGGTACACTTTTGACGGGCTTTGGAAATCATAGGAATTACGTGAAACCGTATAAGCATGAGGCAACACCAGCGACGATCCTAGGTGAGATCTATCATTTGCCGGCAGGCTATCCGGGATTGCTAAAAGGAGAGCAGGAGGTCGTGGGGGAGATCGTCACGTTTGCCCCTGACATGTACGAGCAAGCGTTAGCTGGACTGGACGAGCTGGAGACGTACTATGGCGAGGGTGATCCGCGCAATGAATACGAGCGGATCATCGTATCAGCGACGATAGAAGGAACAGCTCAGGTCGTGAACGTCTACGTATATCGTTATTTGGATCGAGACCTGGTCAAGCAAACAGGCGTGCACATTCCGCATGGGAATTGGCGACGCTACATGCAAGAGCTGTCTGAATAGCCAGTGCTAGTTTTGCCAAAACTGGTAGGGAAAAGGAGGGAGCCCTGCCATGGAATTACTCCATTGTGAACCTGCGCAAATCTGGCGTTACCTGATACCGCAAAATCATTGGATGTTTCCCGACGATGTTCCAGAAGATGAACTGATCTTTCATTATCGCGACCATATTTATTTTGTAAACAATGACGGCTCAGTTTTGTCCATGCCACAGCCTGCTTGCTTCGAAACGCTGGATATGGGGACCTTGCTGGAGTATTTGGCAACATCGGAGGACACCATTGATTTTGACGATGAAGGAGAATTCGATTATGGTCATGTCTTAAAGCGTATGGGGTATATCGTGCCAGTTAGGGACAAGCGGGAAAAAACTACCTATCAAATTGAGATTATTAACACGGCATTGCCGAAAGCACATGGAACGCGGTACGAAATGAAGCAGGTTACCTTTGCTTTTGCCCTCTATCACGCGCTGATGCGCTGTCATGAGCTGAATGCGAAAACGGATTGGGAGTATGAGCATGAAGTGAAGCGAATCGCCGAGGTACAAGCCAAGCGAAGCGGGAAAGTGCAAGTGAATCTGTAATTTCTACTATTGGCATAGTGAAAAAAAGTGAATGATAGGGTATGATAATTGTGGTACATACTGAAAGATTTGGTGAGGAGGAAGAAATCATGACAACTGCTGTTGAGCGTCAAGGCGCATTTGTATTCAAAGGTGGTCCTGTAACACTGCTTGGTCCTGAAATCAAAGTAGGAGACACTGCTCCTAACTTTACTGTAGTAGGTGGCGATCTGTCCCCTGTAACTTTGGAAGATTCCAAAGGCACTGTTCGCATCATCTCCGTAATCCCTTCTATTGACACTGGCGTATGCGATGCACAAACTCGCCGTTTCAACGAAGAGGCTGCGAAATTGGAAGGCGTTACTGTGCTGACTGTTTCCGTTGACCTGCCATTCGCGCAAAACCGCTGGTGCGGTGCTGCTGGCATCGACAAAGTGAAAACAGTATCTGACCACAAAGACCTGTCCTTCGGTACAGCTTACGGCGTAGCGATCAAAGAATTCCGTCTCTTGGCTCGCGCTGTATTCGTAATCGATGCAAACGACAAGGTTGTACACGCTGAGTATGTGGCTGCTGCTGGTGAGCATCCAAACTACGAAGCTGCGATTGCTGCTGCACAAGCTGCGAAGTAAGCAATTTTCATAAGTAAGCTCCCTTTTTGTCCAAGTGACGAAAAGGGAGTTTTTTTATTTGCAGCAAGTGGAAAAAATAGTCTTGACGCATTTAGTAACCAATGGTTATATTATAACCAACGGTTACTAACCACTGGTTATAAATTTTCGAGAAGCAAGGAGCTGAATATCTCGCATGGCAAGCAAACAAGAAATACGCTCAGAAGAAACGAAACGGGCGATTTTGACGGCGGCAGCAGACCTTTTTGCTACCCGAGGCTTTGATACGGTATCCATCAGGGAAATCGCCAAGGCAGCCGGCTGTTCCCATACAACCCTCTATATTTATTTCAAGGACAAAGAAGCACTGCTTCATCATCTGTCCAAGGAACCTTTGCAAAGCTTGACTCTACAGATGGAAGAAACACTGTCCAAACAAGGACAAACACCAGAAGAGAACCTGCGTGAAATCAGCAGTCAGTTTATCCAGTTTTGCTTGCGCAATCGAACGATGTATACCTTATTCTTCATGATCAAAGCCTCTCGGATCGATGTAGAGGAACCGGAAAAAGACTTGCAAACGCTACGCAATCATTTGTTTGGTTTATTGAGTGAGGCTGTAAGAAGATGCTTGCCAAGTGACATAGAGGAAGAAAAAGCGCTGGCCCATGCTCGGATTTACTTCTACACGTTGCATGGCATCGTCGGTACGTATACACATTCCGAAGAACCATTGGACAGCTTGATGGAAAGGTTAGCACCTACATTCGCTTTATCCGTAGGTGTTTTTCTCGCAGGAAGTCAAAAAATAATGAACAGGGAGTGACGAGAGAATGATCAGAGTGGAGCAAATCTCGGCGAACATTTGGTGTATCAAAGCGTGGTTGTTGATTCCTTTGCGGGTCTGGATTGTCAGGGAGGAAGATGGCGTTACGCTTGTTGATGCGGGGATGCCATTTATGACGAAACGGATTATGGCTTTTATCAAACAGCTGAATGCAGGACCGCTCAAGCGAATTTTGCTGACGCATGGTCATTCGGATCATGTGGGGGCCGTTAAAAAAATTGCGGCGGAAGAATCTGTACCAGTCTTTGCCCATCGAATCGAGATTCCGTATATGGAAGGGAAAGAGCTGTATCCTCGTCGTAAAAAGCTGGAAGTAAACGTTCAGCCGGGCCTGGCTCAGTCTTTGCCAGAAGATGCCGAAGGGAATATAGCTCCTATTGGCGAACTGCAACCTTATCTGACACCTGGTCATTCTCCGGGGCATGTGGTGTATTATCACGAAAAGGATGGAGTGCTTTTGGCGGGAGACTTGTTTACTTCCAAACGCGGCAGATTGCATCGTCCCATGCCGATGTTTACGGCGGATATGGCTGAAGCGCTCAAAAGCAGTTTAATCGTCCGCCAATTGCGACCACGCCATTTGGAAGTATGCCATGGCAAGCCGATCGGAAATCCAGCAGAACAGCTTGATGACTATGTAAAAGAGGTTTCTACTACTTTTTCGATTCCAACTCACGTTTGGCAATCATAGGGCAATGATCGACTGAGCAATGTTGTATGAAACGAATCCCCTTTTTCTCGCGTCATAGGTTTGAGGTGATTGGATGAAAAAGGTAGGATGGCTTGGTCAACTATTTCTGATAGCGACACTATTTCTGACAGGGTGTGGGAACGGATCGTCCGCGCAAGGGACTTCGCAGTTTGCGGAACCACCACAGCCAGTCATTGAATGGAGTGGAAAAACTGCTGCGACGGTGCCTGCATCTTCCTGCTGGAGCTATAATAGCGAGGCGATCTGCAAGGATACGGCGGCACCACCGGAACTCGTCGCAGAGCAAAAGCCTGCCCCTCTGCAAGTAAAGCCTGGGGCGACGCTGACCGTCAACTTTGCCCAGCAGCCAACTGCAAATACGCTCAAGGTAACCCAATGGAACGGTATGAATGAAGTTGAGCTATCAGTGGAAAACGGCAATCAGTGGAAAGCACCCGAACAGCCGGGCTGGTATTTGTTCGATGTTCGCGGTCAGTGGACGCAAGGCGATGCAGGTCATGCATTTGTCATCGAAGTGAAAGACAACATCTGATAAACACTCCAGACGGTTATGGCCAAACAGCCATGATCGTTTTTTGCTATACTGAGGGGAAGGGAAGACTTAAAGGAGAGACAACATGCTAGAAGAATTAATAAGCTTTACGGTTGATGAGGCAGATGCAGGGCAAACCGTGCGAGAAGTACTGCAAAAGCGGTATGGTGTATCGCGTCGTTTGCTCATTCGTGCCAAGTTTAAAGGCTCCATTACACGGAATGGCGTCCTCGTATTCGTGAACGAAAAATTGCAAGCTGGCGATAAAATAGCAGTCATGGTTGAAGAAGAGGCGGAAGAGACCGTTGCCCCAGAGGACATGCCGCTCTCCATCCGTTACGAGGACGAGGATTTGATGGTCATCGCAAAGCCAGCGGGATTGGTCGTTCATCCGACAGGAAATCATCCCAGTGGGACTTTGGCAAACGGGATGATTGCTTATTGGAAAAAGCGTGGCGAGCACAGAAAGTTCCGAGCGGTGAACCGTTTGGATAAAGATACATCAGGCTTGATGATCGTAGCCAAGAATCAATGGGCGCATGAACAATTCAGCCGCATGCAGCAGATCAGGACGTTGCAGCGGACCTATCGAGCTATCGTTCAAGGGCTCGTGGAGTCAGACGAAGGTACGATTGATGCGCCGATTGGTCTGGCGGAAAATTCGTTTATCACCAGACAGGTAAGGCCGGATGGGCAGACAGCTGTTACCCATTATCGTGTGCTTGCCCGAGGGGAAGGAATGAGTTTTGTCGAGGTGAAGTTGGAGACAGGGCGCACTCATCAGATTCGTGTACATATGAGCAGTGAAGGGCACCCACTTGCAGGAGATGATCTGTATGGGGGAGAACGGGAGCATATCAGCAGACAAGCTTTGCACGCATGGGGGCTATCTTTTGTCCATCCGCGTAGCGGTCTTGCGATGAGCTGGGAGGAGCCGCTCCCACGTGATATGGAGCAGCTAGTCCAACAATTTTTTCCCGATTATCCGTGTAAGGAAATGACCTAGGCGAAAAATTTCGTCATTTCCCTCTGGAAAGCTGTAAGCGTTTTCGATATGATAGAAGATATTCGTTACAAACATTGGAAACACAACAGAGAATAGCTGGCTGTCTGCGGGGGAAAATCCCGCAAAGATTTTTTTCAGTAGCAGACTAGACCCAGCTTGCGCCTGAAGCCTGTTTCGGATCGTTTTGACAAAGAGGGTTTCCCTTTCTATTTGTCATGCACCGGAATTGCTTTGGGGGTGAGCTGGGTTTTCTTATTTGCCCAAGAGAAGGAGAGGGTTTCATGAAGCTAGTTTCCTATCGAGAAAGGGATGCTTGGCGAGCGGGGCTCTTGCACGAAGGAAAAGTCAAAGATATTGCACATGCTTGCCCGGGTGCGCCAAGCACAGTGAGTGGTTTGCTCGAGGAGTGGGAGAACTGGCTACCCGTTCTCCAAACAGCATACGAGGCACAGGATGGTTGGGATTTGGAGCAAGTCGAGCTAGGTTCGCCACTCCCACGTCCCGCCAGCTTTCGTGACTTTTACGCCTTCGAGGCCCATGTGATGACAGCGCGAGCCAACCGCGGACTTCCGATGGTGCCCGAATGGTATCACTTCCCCGTCTTTTATTTTTCAAATGCAGCAGCTTTTACAGGGACACAAGCGAATATTCGTAGACCCAAAGCAACCGAGTGGCTGGACTATGAGCTGGAAATTGCCTGCGTGATTGGAAAAGCAGGAGTAAACATTCCAGTGGAACGAGCGGAAGAGCACATCGCAGGATATTGTATCTTAAACGACTGGAGCGCCCGGGATATACAACGGGAAGAGGTCAAGGTCGGATTAGGGCCAGCAAAAGGTAAAGACTTCGCAACGTCCATGGGACCGTGGCTGGTTACACCGGAGGAGCTGGCGGATGTACGTATCACAGGCGAAAAGGGCAGCCGCTACGATCTGGAGATGGTGGCACGCATCAATGGTAGGGAGTATTCAAAAGGAAACTTCAAAGACATTCACTATACATTCGCTGAAATGATTGCCCGCGCCTCGGAGGATTGCTCCTTGTATCCCGGAGATGTCATCGGATCAGGAACAGTAGGGACTGGCTGCATTTTGGAGCTGGGGACAGAGCAGTATGCTTGGCTTGGGCCAGGTGATGTAGTAGAGCTAGAAGTGGAACGCCTCGGTGTGCTTCGCAATACGATTTGTGAATAAGGATGAAAAAGGAGGAAGGAACGTATGGCTTTTTATCAACGAATGGGGGAAGTTCCACAAAAGCGGCATACGACGTTTTACAAGCCGGATGGGGGACTGTACCGTGAGCAAGTGATGGGAACCAAAGGGTTTTCCGGAATTCAATCAATCCTGTATCACCACAATCCGCCTACCCAAGTGAGGGAGACGCGCAAATACGCAGATGTCCGCTTGGAATATGTGGAGCAGGTTGATTTGAAGCATCAGCATTTTAAAACGTTTGATGTTCAGCCGGGCGGGGACCCGATTTTCGGACGTCGCTACATGATGGGGAATACCGATGTCGTCATGGCAGTATGCGCACCTACAGAGCCGATGGATTACTTTTATCGCAATGCGGATGGGGATGAAGTCGTCTTCGTCCATCAAGGTGAGGGAGAGCTGCAAACGATTTTCGGTACACTCACTTACAAGCCGGGGGACTACCTCGTTATTCCAATCGGCACGACCTATCGGATTGTACCTTCTGTGCAGAGTCGTTTCCTCGTCATCGAGTCCCAGAATGAGATCGTGCCACCAAAGCGTTATCGCAACGAGCACGGTCAATTATTGGAACATTCGCCGTTTTGTGAACGTGATATTCGTTTGCCGGAAAAATTGGTGACGCATGTAGAAAGCGGAGACTTCGAGGTGCGCGTCAAACGCCAATCTGTGGTCTACAGCTACTTCTTTGACTTCCATCCGTTTGATGTCGTGGGCTGGGACGGTTATTTGTATCCGTATGCACTGAGTGTTCATGATTTTGAACCGATTACTGGACGCATTCATCAACCGCCACCTGTCCATCAAACCTTTGCCGGTCAAAACTTTGTCATCTGCTCGTTCGTTCCGCGGATGTACGACTATCATCCGCAAGCAATCCCTGCGCCTTACTACCACAGTAATGTAGAAAGTGACGAGGTGTTATACTACGTTGATGGCAATTTTATGAGCAGAAAAGGTATTTATGAGGGTTCTATCACTCTGCATCCAATGGGGATTCCTCACGGGCCGCATCCAGGCAAGGTAGAGGCGAGCATTGGGAAAAAAGAAACGCAGGAGCTGGCTGTTATGCTGGACACATTCAACCCGCTTCACGTTACAAAGCAAGCGTTGGAAATCGAGGATGAGGCATACATGTCAAGCTGGTTGCCACCGCAGGAATAGGAAGAGGTGCAAAAACGCAATGGAAATCGCTATTCACGAGATTGAACGGCAGGAAAAATACAAGCTCTTGATCGGATGTATCGTCCCGAGGCCGATCGCTTGGGTCACCTCGTTAGGGGAGGGGACGATCGTCAATGCTGCTCCTTTCAGCTATTTTAATGTCGCCAGCATTGAACCGATGATGGTTTCGGTTGCCGTCATGCGCAAGCCGGGTAGTGTTCCAAAAGATACGGCACGAAACATTATGCAAACGGGAGAATTCGTGGTCAATATGGTGGACGTACACAATGTGGATGCGGTCAATCAGACTTCTGCTGATTATCCGCCAGAGATCAGTGAAGTAGAGGCATTGGGGCTGGAAGTCGCACCATCTGTTCTCGTCAAGGTGCCGAGACTGCGTGCATCCCGCATCCATTTTGAGTGCAAGCTGCATCAGATTGTGGAATTAGGTAGTCCGACGACTTCGGATTTGATTATCGGGGAAGTGGTGCATGTACATGTAGCAGATGAGCTGTATCATGCAGGACGGATTGATGCAGCAGCGTTTGCACCGGTTAGCCGATTAGCGGGTCATACGTATGCGACCCTGGGCGAACAGTTTGATCGTCCCCGCCCTGTTTATGAGCCGCCTGCTAAATGATTGATCTCCGTCCAGCGACGGAGGACAAATCCCTCTACGGACCATTTTACCGGAATCGCCTATCGGGTATCCTGTAGATACAAGGCAAGCGGATACTGTAGAGAGGGTGGAATGCAATGATGGAAAGACGACTATACCGTTCTCATGATAAACGGTTATTTGGAGTTTGTGGTGGGATTGCGCAATTTCTGCGCATTGACTCTACGCTGGTACGTGTAGGAGTTGTCGTTCTCACTGTTTTTACAGGAGTACCGATTTTGCTTTACTTGCTGATGGCGATGATCATGCCAAAGGAACCGCAGTGGTCATACGCTTCTGACGGTTTCCCGATGCATGATGCACCATACAGTGGACATGCACGTATGAACGATTTGGATCAGGAGATTGACCGTTTGGAGAAGCGTGCTTTGGTACAAGAAGTGTATCGCCTGCGCGAAGAATTGGGCAAATACAAAGGATTCTAAAGCAAATAAGAGACTTCCAGGGCTTTTACGCTCATGGGAAGTCTCTTTTCACTTTTACCTATTTCGACCCTACAAAAAAATGGTCAGCAACTTCTGGAGATCGCTGCATATCATGTAAGGTGGAAAACCTACATAGGGAGGGAAAAGCAGTGTATCTCGGCGTGTTCGATTTGAATCAGCGTTTGGAGCAAACTCGCAAAATCTTGCGGGAAAAGCAACATCTGAAAAAACTGATTGAAGAAGACATCCTTGACTTGGAACAAGACGTCAAAGAATTAGAAGCGATGACGACGAAACAAGACAAGTATGCAACCAGTGCTCAGCGCTAAAACAGCTGTATGAACGACAAAAAGAGGAAGTGGCAACTGCCCGAAGAAGGCAGGGAGCCACTTTTTTAATTGTGAAGCGCTTGGTCCAAAACTTTTTCTACGATGGCAGGAACCATGCGGATCGCTGCACTATCGGTTCCGTATGTCTGGCTATCCGCGTAAGTACCTTCCATCAACAAGATAAGCGTATAGGCCAGCTCGCAGGGATGTGTAGCGCCAAGGGCAGTCGTGCGGTCCAAAAAAGCGTCGCGGATTCGTTTCTGATGCGAGCAAACCAACTCGCGAACAGGATGAACCGGATCAGGAAACTCGACAGCTACATTAATAAAACAACAGCCGCGAAATTGCTCGTTGGACGCTCGCTCAGCCAAATCAGCAAAAAACTGAATGAGCTGCTCTCGTGGCCGATTGGGATGTTTGGCGATGCTCTCTTCCCACTCTTGCCAAAATACGTCTTGCTTTCGGCTCATATAGGCGAGAATCAGGTCCGTTTTCGAGGAAAACTGCCGATAGACGCTCATTTTATTCATTCCGGCACGCTCGACGATGGCGTCTACACTGACGGTATGGATCCCTTCTTGATAAAACAATTCTTCAGCAGCGTTCAATATGATCTCTTGTGCTTTTTCTCGAGGCACGCGAGGCCGTTTTGCTTCCGTCATATACCATCCCCCATTTAGGACTTCCAGACGTCGGCGACAATTTCAAAAGAGCGCACACGATCGGCATGGTGGTACATTTGCGTCGTAATCATTAGCTCATCTGCTCCTGTAGCATCGACCAACTCTTGCAGTTTGCTTTTCACGGTAACAGGGCTGCCGATGATGGAAGAACGCAGCTGTGCTTGGACAGACAGTCTTTCGAATTCGCTCCATAGCTCATCCATATTGTCCACAGGTGGTTGGATTGGCTTGAGATCGCCGCGGACGAGATTTAAAAATGCCTGGTAATGGGAGGTGGCCAGTCGATTCGCTAGCTCATCGGTATCGGCAGCCATCACATTGACGCCAACCATGGCATATGGCTGATCCAGCACTTCCGATGGTCGGAAACAATGGCGATACGTCTGCAATGCAGGCAAGGTGAAGTTCGGCGAAAAATGCCCAGCAAAAGCAAACGGCAAGCCGAGCATACCCGCCAGTCGTGCTGAGAAATCGCTGGAACCGAGCAGCCAGATCGGGATGTTCAGACCTTCGCCAGGGATAGCGCGGATGGCTGATGCCGACTCGCTTGTTCGCGGACGAAGATATTCACGCAGCTCCTCCAATAGCTCCGGGAAATCGTCTCCACCAATCCGCAAATCGCGGCGTAGCGCACGTGCTGTTCGTTGATCCGCCCCGGGTGCGCGTCCAAGACCTAAGTCGATCCGGCCAGGATAGAGAGACTCCAGTGTCCCGAATTGCTCGGCGATCACGAGTGGAGCATGGTTGGGCAGCATAATGCCGCCTGAGCCTACACGGATTTTGCTGGTGCCTCCGGCAATGTAACCGATGAGAACGGAGGTGGCAGAGCTGGCTACGCTAGGCATTGCGTGGTGTTCGGCGAGCCAATAACGTGTAAATCCCCATTTTTCCACTTGTTGTGCCAGATTGAGACTGTTTTTGTACGATTCAGCAGCGTTGCTACCCTCCGTAATAGGTGCTAAATCAAGAACGGACAATGGGATATCTCGAAGCTGCTTAGATGAGATTGTATCGGACATGGGATGGAACCCTCCTTGTGCTTAACGGTTGCTGGTCGGAATAGTTTGTTACTGAGTAGTAACAAAACGTACTTGCATCATACGGAGCAGAAGAAGGGATGTCAACGCTTGGATGTGCGATCGAGCACATTGGGAGAAAAAGAAAAAGCCCTGACAATGCAAGGGCTTTTCGTACATCCTTATTGTTTTGTTAAGATAACAGGTCCATTCGCGGTAATAGCGAGGGTATGCTCGTATTGAGCCGACAGCTTCCCATCGCGAGTACGTGCTGTCCAACCATCTTCATCGACCATCGCGTGGTACGTCCCGATGTTCAGCATGGGCTCAATGGTAATGACCATGCCTTCTTTGAGGCGTTGTCCTCTGCCAGGAGGGCCAAAGTGAGGAACGAACGGCTCCTCATGCATTTCTTGACCGATACCATGTCCGGTAAAATCGCGCACGACGGAGTAGCCTTGTTCTTGCGCATACGTTTGGATGGCGTGAGAAATGTCACCGATCCGATTGCCTACGACAGCTTGCTCAATACCGAGATACAGCGATTTTTCAGTGACTTCCAGCAGTCTTTTCGCTTCCGGGGACACTGTTCCCACTTCATAAGACCAAGCGGAGTCAGCCAGCCAACCGTTTTTACGAACAACCATGTCGATTGTAACGATATCGCCATCACGCAGAGGCTCTTTTTTCGGGAAGCCATGGCAGATGACATCATTTACTGAACCGCATGTGGCATAGGGATATCCATGAAACCCTTTTTGCTCAGGGGTCGCGCCATTTTTAGCCAAAAATTCTTCTGCGAATTGATCAATCTCCCAGGTAGAAATGCCTGGACGAATCATCTTGGCAATCTCACGATGACAAGCAGCCAAAATCTTGCCTGCTGCATGCATGAGTTCAATTTCTTCAGGTGTCTTGAGGATAATCATCGACTCTCTCCTTCTCCTCGTTAGTCAAAAACTCTCTATAGTATATAGTGTAGTCCCGTTCTGCGCCAATTGCCACACCGAAAACGGCATGGTAGGATGAGGGAGAAATAATCAACCCTGGGGGTAGGTAGCGTGGACAAGTTTCAAGAACATCTGGCGAACTACCAGATTCATGTAAAAGAAGACGTGAAAAAACGTATTGCCTTTATTCGTGAGCAAATTGACGGAAATGGCCTCGGCGGTGCAGTCGTCGGTATTTCTGGTGGGATTGACAGTGCCGTTACGGCAGCGCTGTGTGTTCGTGCATTAGGCTCTGAACGCGTCATTGGCGTTTGGTTGCCTGCTTACTCGCAAACCCTTCATGAAACAGATTCCAAGCGACTTGCTGAAGCGATTGGATTGAATTTGCACACGGTTGATGTAGGGCCAGCCTACGACGCTTTGGTTCCTGCTATCGAGGGTGTACTTGGGCTTGATGACAAAACAAAAGGAAATACAAAGGCTCGTTTGCGGATGACAGTGTTGTACGCCGTCGCTAACCAAAAAGGATACTTGGTAGCGGATACGTGCAACCGCAGCGAGATTCATGTTGGCTATATGACAAAAGGTGGAGACGGTCTTGCCGACTTTAATCCAGTAGCAAGCCTGACCAAGCATGAGATGCGAATTCTCGCTGCTGAGCTCGGGGTGCCTGCTGAGATCATTACGAAGCCGCCTTCAGCTGATTTGTGGGAAGGGCAGACAGATGAACAGGAGATGGGCTTCACCTATGAGGACCTGGATCGTTTGCTGATTACTGGGGAAACTCGACCAGAAGCCAAAGAACGCATCGATTACCTGCATCGAATCTCTGAGCATAAGCGCAACATCATGCCAGGCATATAGATATGGCACAACCCTACAAGCTGTTTACAAGTTGTCTGTGGCAAACGACAAGTGCAGTCGTATCAACCGAGCAGCGTCTCTACTTGTTTGATCCGGCCTATTTTCCCCATGAGATAGAGGCAATTGCTGACTATGTGCAAAGGGAGAGGAATGGAAGAGAGCTCGTTCTTGTCCTGACTCACGGAGATTGGGATCATGTTGTTGGAGTCGGCAAATTTCCGGATGCCAAAGTCATTGCACAAAAGGGAATCCTGACCGATGGACGGATCGAGAAGAAGCTGAACAAGGCAAAACGGTTTGACGGGTCGTATTATGTGGTCAGATCGTATGAAGTAGGAATGCCGAATTTCACGAAATTAGTGGAGGATGCACAAGAGTGGCAGGAAGTCTTTTTCTTGCCTGTACCAGGACACACACACGACCAGATGGCGACCTTGTTCCGGGAGCAGAAGCTGCTTGTTGTCGGTGACATGCTATCCAATTTGGAGTTTCCGTTTATCGATGATAGCAGTGCCTATTTGGATAGTCTGGAAAAAATCGAGCGGTTGGTCCTTCAAGGAGATGTGGAAGAAGTCATTCCTGGACACGGAGTACCTGCAAAAGGACGCGATGAAATCCTGCATCGGATTGAGCGGGATCGCCAGTACTTGTTGGATACACGTGCAGTTGTTTTCGAGGGTATCGCCAATAACGTAGAAGAAGACGTACTGAAAGAGCAGTTTTCCCAGCTGACGTATGATGGGGTATCGATCGATGAACATCTCCGTTCCTCCCATGACGAAAACCGGGATCAACTATGCAAGGAAGCTATTTCGCAGAAAGGTTGATTATTCCACGGTTTTATAAGATAATAGGCGTTACGCAAATCTTTCTAGGAAAGAGGTGGAACAGATGTCTACGACTGAATTGATGCTGAGAACAAGTCTGGAAGGACGTGTGAAGCGTACGTTGCAAACGTACTTCCGTCGCCCTAACGACGTGTTGATCGAGGAAAGCCTCGGAGCGAACGGTTTGTCCCCAGAGCAAGTGAAAGTAACCGTGAAGCTCTTGAACGAAGAGAAAACTGTTGCCGAAATCATGGAGCACCTGCAGGATAAAGGCTACTTTGCATAACATTGCGAGCAAAAAAGACCGGACTGACATTCGATTGTCGGACCGGTCTTTTTCGTTCGAAAGATTAAGGGGTAGGGCTTTCCTCAGGTAATGAACGCCGTAATTTCTTGCGACGATACAATTGAAGGCCAGTTAAAACGAGAAAGTAGCTCACGAAAGCCACAATCAGCCCCATGAGGGCACTCCCGGTAAAATAGACAAGTCCTTTTTCTTTCACCCAGACAAGCCATTGCATCCTAGACTCATGGTGGATCAAATGCCCTTGTAACGGTTTGCCGATCAACACGTATCCAATATTGTAATTGAAAAGGATGAAAAGCGGCAAGATGAGCTTTCCAATGACAAACGCAACCAAACCAGCGGGCAAACTAGCGCGAAACAGCTTGCTTAGCGGGAAAAGCAACAGAAACGCGAGGCCAAAAGTAGGCAGGGTAATGAACTCGATGAAGATTCCGAGCGAAAATCCGCGGGCGACAAAAGCTGGAGCCCCTTTCATTCTCAGCACCTTGTAGTATTCGAATTTTAGCTTTCGATATGTTTTTTTCCACATCCGTGCTATCCCTCGTTTGTCCCAAGTCATTTGTCTGTAATATTCTCTAAGGGTAAGGCAAATGGTGAGGCTGGATTCGTTTTTCGGTTGATGTTGTAGAGTATCTCCAAGTTGGCAAAAATTAATAGTTACCATATGAGCTCTGATTTGAGAATGCGCCTTTCTTTTGGCATAATGGAAGAGGGCAGCTTGCTGGAAAAGTGGTGACATTCGTGGAAGATGTAATGGGAACCTTCGGTGACTATATTGCGCAATATGGGTATGGCGCCTTGTTTGGGTTGTTCTTTCTAGGAATTTTGGGGATGCCCTTGCCTGAAGAAACGCTGCTCGTTTTTTCTGGATTTCTTGTTTCAACGGGAAAATTGGAATTTTGGCCTACTTTTTTCGTCTGCTTTCTCGGTTCCGTTACAGCGATGACGGTGGCATACTGGATCGGCAGAACGTTAGGCTACGCTTTTCTCGAACGATATGGGAAACGATTAGGGATGGGCTACACGGTTTACAAAAAAACGGAAGAGTGGTTTAATCGCGTCGGTAAATGGGCGCTTCCGCTAGGCTATTTCATCCCTGGTGTTCGTCAGTTTACGGCCTATTTTGCGGGGATTACGCGATTGCCTTTTCCGACTTTCATGCTCTATACCTATTTGGGTGGGCTGTTTTGGAGTTTGCTTTTTGTGACGCTTGGCTGGCAATTAGGAGAACGCTGGGATGAGCTGTTTAGTTTGATTGCTCGTAACCTCGCGATTTTCTTTATCGCTTTGCTCGCATTGATCGCAACCTGGTCGTATTTCAGACACAAGAAAAATGTAAAAAAGCAATTACGGAGGGATCAGAATGAGTGAAGAAAACCGCAACGAAAATCTACTGCCTGTGGTTCAGAAGCCAACCGAACTGGTTCCTGTAGTATTACCAGAAAAACATCAGCGATTTTATGATAAATTGCGTGAAAAAATCGAAACGTTCATTAGGGACAAGGGAGTCAATGATTCCGTAGCCAATTTTATATTGCTTGCACCAGACTTGTTTGTACTCTTGGCCCGCCTTATGCTGGACAAGCGCGTAGGTGTTCAATCAAAAGCGTTAGCGGGTGTAGCGGTTGCCTACTTCATTACCCCGATTGATTTTATTCCGGAGGTATTAGTCGGCGGATTCGGACTTGTGGACGACGTTATTTTGGCTGTTTATGCTTTGCGCAAGATTTTGGTGGATATCGATGAATCGATTGTACGTGAGCATTGGAATGGCGAAGAAGACCTTTTGGCTGTCATTACGAAGGTGGTTCGATCAGCGGATGATTTAGTCGGCAAGAAAATAGTGAAAAAGCTGGAAGAAACCCTGTTCCGAAAAAAATAAGCTAGGATGGGACATATAGATGAAATATTTATTGGATTATCAAGAGGGAGAGCGTGTTGTCGCTTTTTGCCTGATTAAAAGCAAGGAAGCTGGCGTAGCGAGTAACCAGAGTGAATACTTGAATCTGGAGCTGGGAGATCGCTCCGGAACGATCACGGCAAAACTATGGGATGTCAATGCAGAAATGAAGGAATGGATCAACGTCAAGGCTGTCGTGAAGGTCGATGCTGCCGTCCAGGTGTATCGTGGGAAAAAGCAACTGGTGATTCAACGGATTAGACCGGCTGCCGCATCCGACGAAGTTCAGATGGAGTCGCTCATTCCGATCTCACCAGTTCCAGTAGATGAAATGTGGACAAAGCTTACCCATGCAGTCGACAGCCTGCAGAGTGCCACGCTCAAGGCCATTATTCAAGAAGCACTGTCAACAGAGGAGATTCAGGATCGCCTTCGCCATTATCCGGCTGGCGTTCGCATGCACCACAACTATTATCATGGTTTGCTCGAGCATATTGTCTCCCTGTTGACGGCGGCACAGAGCCTCTTGCCACTGTATCCACAAGTAGACAGGGATGTACTTATTGCGACTTGTATCTTGCACGATATTGGAAAACTGTACGAGTTATCTGATCCTATCGCCCCGGATTACACCACGCCAGGTCAGTTGATTGGTCATCTGGTCATGGGAGTCGAGATGGTAAGCGGCATTTGCCGCAAGCTAGATATTTCTTTAGGGGACGCGGAGGTTCTGCACTTGAAGCATTGCATTTTGAGTCATCATGGAGAGGTAGAGAACGGCTGGGGCAGTGCTGTATCTGGAAAAACGCCTACAGCTGTCATGTTCCATTACCTGGACCAGATCGACAGCAAAATGAACGCTTTGAGCCAAACACTAGCGGATATGACGGAAGAAGAGGAATGGGCGTACGCTGGCGTGCTTAGACGAAAAGTCTGGCGCGGGTATTAATTCATGCCATAAAAAGCCAACTGCTAAGCAAAACGAAGCAGTTGGCTTTTTTAGATAAATCAGAAACGTTTTTGCAGGAAGCTCGTCTTAACAGTAATGCTTGTAAATAGGAGGTATTCATGTGAAAAAGCGAAACAGAGCTGCCATGTTTGTGTTGGCAGTCAGCATGGTCACGACACCAGTTGCACTTCTGCATCCGTTGTCTTCCTATGCGTATGATGGCAAATCGAGTCTGGAACCCATTGAGTTGCCAGAAGACATCGTCCACTTGTTAACAGAGTTGAAAGAGGACTATGTGCCTCTCATGAAGGACCTTCATGTGGACTCATACGGAGGGACAAGCAACTCGGGGTATGTCATTAATCTCTCGGATCGAAAGAGCGTCATTACCACAAATACGACGCTCAATATATCCACAAATGCAGATGGAGATATGACCAGTTTTGTCCTGCATGATGTGAATCGGGACAAAACAACCAAAATCAATAAAAAGGAAGCCTATCAAAAGGCTGTCGATTTTATTCGAAATTACATAGCGGTTGATCATGTTATTTCCACGCAAGCGATGTTTTCTATCGATCGCGTATCAGAGCTGGATCATCTGGCAGTTGTCAGCATCTACCCACAGTTGAACAATACATGGGTGGACAAAGAGATGGCACGGGTCATGGTTGACGCAAAGGGTCAGGTTGTCCGTTTTCAGCAAGAAAAGGTAAAGCTATCTACTACAGCAGAGGTAGCGGACCCAAGCAAGGCAGTACCGCTTGAAAAGGCAATGAAGGAGTGGCAAGACAAGGTATCCTTGGAATTGGTCTACGATGAGTCAGCGGGAAAGCTCGTTTACGTGCCTGAACAATTCCCAATGATAGATGCTCTGTCTGGTGAAGAAGTTCCGTCTGTGTATAAAACAACGAGTGAAACGATGAAAATCAAAGGAACAGCCGACATGAGCGTCTGGCGAGATACGAAAAAGATGGAGCAGATGCTCGAGAAGGATTTTGACTTGAAGTTGAATCAACGCACATACAAAAATGTAAAAGAAGACAAAAAGTATAAAAACAGTGACATCGACCGCCATGAATGGAATGCGAGCTCGTATCAAAGCGCGTGGATTACCCTCGACCGTAAAACAAAATCACCCATTGAATTCAAGCTGGACGGTCCCGTAGAAAAGGAGCGTGAGAAGCCGCTCACGCATGACGAGGCAAAAGACATCGCAGTACAATTTGTGGAGAAATACTTACTGTCCAAAGAACAATCTTTCTCCGTAAAGGAGACGAGTCTTGTGGAAAATCTGCCGGGTTGGGCCGATCAAAATCTGGTACGGCCGATCAGTAGCTTTGCTTTTCATCCTGAGATTGACGGTATTCCATCCAAGAGACCACTGTTTTATGTGGAAGTGGACGCAAAGAAGGGCAATGTAGTCCTTGCTCAAGTAAATGAACTCCCGTCCATGCCTGCTACCATCAGTAAAGACGGTATTGTCAAGGATGAGAAAGCAAAGGATGCGTATGTCAAAGAAGCAAATCTGCGCTTGGCATACTGGTATCCAAAGGTAGGTACACATGCAGCGAAACTGCCACAGCTGGCCTATTTACCGACAGCTGATGCCAAGTCTTTGCAGATCGATGCTGCAACGGGTGCAGTAGAAGAAACCTGGCTGGAATGGAAAGCTACCCAATAACCAATACCCGATATGGTGTAGAAGCCATGTCGGGTTTTCCTTTTCATCATTATCGGAATTCATAAACACTTCAATGCAGGTAGGATTTTTTTTCTTTTTGTAGAATATCTTCTTGATTCCCATTTGATTTGGCAAACAATGCCGATCACGAGAAGGAGAAAGTGCAATGAAACGGCCAACTTATACCCTACCAAGTATTGTAAAAAAGGTATTCCGGCCCGGTGAGCGCTCCCTTCCACGTACGGAGATCTGCTCCCGGATGGAAGCGAATGAGCTGAATGCTTTTTTGGATCTGGACTGCGAGACAATACTGGATAAAGTGTTGAACATGGAGCAGTCTCCAGTGCGAGTTGGAAGCTCAGAGGCGATCGTAGAGGTCACTCACCAGCCGCATCAAGTGTACGACTTGGCTCATCGCTATTTGCGAGATAGCCAAACACCAAAAAAGCTTGAGCAAATTGTCGCAGAGCTGCGTCGTCAAACGCAGTTTGGTTGGAATCAGATTCTTCGTATGTTGCAATTGGAACGCGATCCTCGCTTTGTGCAATATCAAGGCGACAGCAGATGGTTTTTGGCAGAGTGGACTTTGGGCAATGACCAAGTGTATGCGTTTTGCCGCGACAATGGTATTACGCAGGTAGCTGCTCGCACATTAGTCCATTTTCTGGAGCAGGAAGTAGGGATTGCTGCAGATGCTGCTTTTCTCCCTGCGCAAGATGACCGCTTCCGCATTGACGGTGATACCATGTACATCATTGCTCGTAGCGAAGATTCCAAGGAAGAGCAGGCGGCCCTCGAGGTTGCTATTGCTGCCCCTTCTGTATCGATAGGAAACAGCGAGTCCGTCTCAGAAGAAATTGCATTGGAAGAACCAGCGAATCCCTTACACCAGGTGGAAAAACAACAAGAACAATTATTTACCAAGGAGGAAGCTACTATGTCTACCATTACCAACCAGCAAGTTCTCGAGGAAGTACAAAAACTGATGCAAGAAGCTATCGACCGCTTGGAGACAAGAAACCAAGAAATGTCCCAAGAAGTTGTTGCTCATTTTCAACAAAGCAATATGCAAGCTATAGAAGTGCTGATGAAAGAGAAACATAAGCATGAGCAGATCGTACTTGGCATTCAACAGGTGCTAGCTACCAGTGAACAACAATGAGTAAACTTGAGGCTACGATCCGGTTAGAGCAGAGATTTGCCATCCTGCGCGAGGTTATCGCGGGCTATCGGATTCGCCTTCAAGAAATGGAGAAGGAAGTGGTGGAGCTTTTTGCCACGAACCAACTCTCTGCTATTTCAGCATGCATGGGCGAGAAGCAGCGCATCGTCAGGTTGATGAATCGACTGGAACAATTTATTGTCCAATGGGAAAGCAACAACACGGATGTGGGTATCGCACATGAACCAAAGCGAGAACACTTGAACACATGACGAATAATGCGGTAAAATAGGGGGATTGTGCATGATTCCCCGCGCATGCCGCGTGGGATGGAAAGGAGATCCAAACCCTCTATGTCGGTAGGAAGAAACGAACTGTGCCCTTGTGGGAGCGGAAAAAAATACAAAAAATGCTGTGGGGTTGTCACTCCCATTACGGAGCTGCGTAGCCGCCACGAGCAAAAGCTGCAAAAAGAATACGCTGGCTGGGTCGAAAGACTGAACCATTTTGTCGGCGCAAATGTAACCAGCGAGACGATTCAAGAAGCGCGGAGTCGTTTTGCCGAAGAAGTAGGTTTGACCCAAGAGAGCGTCGCACGTCCTGAATGGGCAGCCCATTTCTTCAACTGGTGTGTATTAGACGTCAAAACAGGTGGAAGCACGCTGCTTGAGAACTATATCAAACAGCATGGACGTCGGATGGAGCCTGATCTTCGCCGTGCGTTTGCTGGATTACACCTGAATGTTTATGAAATCGTGGAAGTGGATCGTGATGTCATCACGGTTCAACAACCGATTTCAGAAGAAAAACACTATCTGCTTCGTGCCAATACGTTGAATGTTGTCCCTGGACAATTGATCGTAGGGCGCCTGCTGAATCTAGGTCTGCGTGATATGCTCTTCTCTGGCAGCATCATCTTGCAGCCACATGTCAAGGAAAGCCTGCTCGAGTGGTTACACCAGCATCCAGAAGTAGAAGCCGCGAAGGCAGATACGAGCAAGAGAAGCTATACGACAGAGCTGTATCACTTCATCGTTCAATTTGGTGAAGCGGCAAGCGAGTCGGAAGCACCGAAGCAAGAATCGCTTCTGCGTCGTACCTATGCTATGCCAGATCGTAAACAACTGCTGAAAGTAATCGAGTCGAACCCTGCATTTGAGCTGAAAAAACGGGATCGTGCTCGTGAGACATGGGTATATGCGACACGCAAGGAAGAGCATTTGTTCCCGAATTTAAAGGATGCTTTGCTGGAGCTATACGAAGTACAGGCAGAAGTGATTTTGCAGGATGACAGCCTGATTCTGGAAGGGTATGCATTGCAGTTGGACGAAGTCGCAGAGCTTTTGCTGCTGCTTGCATTTGAGAACGAAGAGGAGATTCGCGTTCTTACTTCAACGGGCTCTCGTTTGTCCAAAGGAACTCTGTTTATCACGAGTCAGCCTACTTTGCCACCAAAAGTGTTGCAGTGGGCAGTCCAAACTTATTTTGCTGAAAAATGGCTGGTTACCTCCCATGAACAGCTCGATGATCTGGCTCCACTCTTGGTTGCGGCTACAGAAAACAAGGAGCTGCATGAAAAACTCCACAAGCTGATGGAGCAAATGGAGCAGGATCATAAAATCGGACAAGGTTTGGCTCGCTTTATCCGAATGGACATGCTTCGTCCTCGCCTCTCGTTGTCAAATGACAGCCTGCATGTGCATAACCTGCTGCGCCGTCCGCTGATCGAGGGGTTGCCGGAGAGTGTATACACCGTACACCCTGACAGACTTGCGGACATCAATCGCTTCGTGCATGAGATGACCGAGGGCAAGTCAGAAGCAACCGTCAAAAAGTACGATGAGGTTATGAACAACTTGCGTTCATTCGTCAGAGGAGCGTTTGGCCCATCTTTCACATGGGAGCAGTTGCGCAGAGAGGAACTGGTATACTTCCTCGTCCACGACATTTTCACGCGTACGGACGCAACGACCAAAACGTTGGCAACAAATCTGATGTCTGTTTTGACGGCGTTCTTCAAGTGGCTGGATAAGCAAGGACCATACGCGCTTTATCCTGTCATGCAGCCATTGTTCGCCGAGTTGAAGGAAACATTGCCGGAATCCTATCGCTTGCGTGGTGTGCTGGAAAAAGAAGCGACTCAAAATCTTTACAGCAACCCGATGGCGATCAAAGATATCACGGAAGAATCCATAATCGTGCAAGAGATCACTTCATCTGGTTGTACGGCAAAACGTGCGAATGGCGAGACAATCAAGCTGTCTGTTGGCGCTGAATTGGGTGCTACGCTGGCAGCAGATTGGATGATCCATGGCTTGTTCGGTCAAGGTGAGGACGGTACTTGGAGACTGTACGGTACGCCTGAAGTGTATCCGCCAGTCATTGCCCAAGTGCTGGGCGCACCAACAGGTGTATTGGTCTAGATTCCCTAGTATAAATAAAAACCCGAGGATTCGTGTCCTCGGGTTTTTTGTTTTGCCTTTTCTTTGGTATAGATTAGTGGGCCCATTCGCGGAGTGTCTTGTCTTTCGGCAGGAAAAAGCCCATAAATCCGATCAACGGGAGGAACGAACATAACAGAATGACAAAGCTCAGACTGTAGAGATCGGCGAGATAGCCGAATACGAGTGCGCCCATGCCTCCCATTCCAAAGGCAAGCCCGATTATCAGCCCGGATACAGTACCGATTTTACCAGGCAATAGCTCCTGCGCGTAAACGACCGTGACGGAGAAGCTGGAAAGCATGATAAAGCCGCTGATTACCAGCAATGGAAAGGCCCAAAAGCCTGAGACGTAAGGCGTCAGCAATGTCAGTGGAAGTGAACCAAGTGTGGAAATGATGAGCAAGTTCCTTTTTCCGAATCGGTCAGACAGCGGTCCGCCAAAAAATGTCCCAATCGCTCCTGCGAAAAGAAAACCAAAAATGACGAGCTGTGCATTGGCGTAATCCATATCTTTCACATACATCAAATAAAACTGGTAAAAGCTTTGGTAGCCAGCATTCATCCAGGAACGCACACTGACGATGACAATCAGGAGGCCGAGGGCAATCAGCCGCTTGTTCCGGTTCGTATACGTGACAGGTGCGGCAGTAGCCTTTTTCAAACGCTGTTGTCCACGATACCAGAGAGCAACATAGAGCAAGATGCCGCTAGCTAATAGCGCAGGAAGCAGAAACCAGGCAGCCCCAGTCTGTCCCAGGTTTGCAAAGACCAGGATAGTCATCAAGGGAGCGAGTGCTTGCCCAGCATTTCCACCAACTTGAAAAATGGATTGTCCTAGCCCTCTGCGAGGACCAGATGCCAAGTGGGCGAAGCGTGAGGCTTCTGGGTGGAAGATGGCTGAACCAATTCCAACACAGGCGACTGCTACGAGAACGAAAGAGTAACTACCGGAGAAAGCGAGCGCCAGCATCCCTAATCCCGAAACGATCAAAGCCAGTGGTGGCAATAAAGGGATCGATTTGCGATCGGAGAAGTAACCGACGAATGGTTGCAAAACGGATGAGGTAAGATTCATGACGAGTAATATCATTCCGACTTGTGTAAACGTTAATGCCAGATTCTTCTCTACAATAGGAAGCAATGCAGGGATGACCGCTTGCAAGCTGTCGTTTAACAGATGCGCAATGCTAATGGCAAAGAGCATGCGATAGACAGTCGGTGCCGCAGTCCCTGCGGGTGTAGAGTGAATGGGTGTCGATGAGGCACTCATGTCAGTTCATCCCCAACCTTTCTTTCGTAACTTACTTTTTCATTTTTTTCAATGTAGCACGGATTTTATAGGACGTCACCCATGAATGATGGAAATATGATGATCGTAAATAAAGAATTTGATCTGTCAGGAAGTTTTTAAAAAGGTAGGTAAATGGGGGGATGCTGTCGAAAAAGAGAGGATCATTATGGACTAGACCATGAGCAGAAGGCTAGGGGGAATGCTGGAATGCTGGAAGGTATAACAGAATACTGGCTATGCGTGGGAGGAGCCAATGTTGACGTACAGGGAGTCACTTCTGCCAGACTGTTACCTGGAACAAGTAATCCGGGTGAAGTGCATCAAGCAGCAGGCGGCGTAGCTCGAAACGTGGCGGAAAATCTCGGATGGCTAGGAGAAGAAGTGCAGCTGTTTGCTCTGGTGGGAGAAGATGCAGACGGCGAGTGGTTAAGACAGGTCACAGCAAATAGTGGAGTGGCTACCCATGGCATGTTGCGAATCGCAGGGAAATCGACTGGGCGCTACTTGGCTATTCGTGATCGTGATGGTGAATTGTACACGGCTGTTGCAGATATGGAACTAAATGAAGAGTGGCCAGCGGAGATTGTCCAGCAAGGTCTCAAGCGGTTGCCTCAGGCAACAGGCTTGTTTCTGGATGCCAATCTTCCCGTCGAGGTTATGCGGGCATTTTTAGCGGAAGCCAGAAGACTCGACAAAAAGATCATCGTAGACCCTGTTTCTGTGAAAAAAGCAGAAAAATGGAAAGGGTTGCTTGAAGGCGTTCATATACTTGTCGCGAGCATTGATGAACTGGAAGTGTTAGGTGGCCAATCGCTTCATTCCTATAATGATGTGGAAATATGCGCGAAAAAATTGGTGGCAGAAGGTATCCATCAGGTCATGGTCATTTGTGGGGAAGCAGGGCTGTGGCTGTGCACCGCACATGAGGAAAAATGGCTTGCTGCACCGACTATGCCGATTCGAGAGTCCGCGGGAGATGCGTTTGCCGCGGGTATCATTTATGCGCAAAACAAAGCGCTGTCCCTTACAGAACAAGCAGCTTTCGGCGTTGCTCTTGCCGAGATGAGAACAAAGGGAAATGGCCGATACGATATCGATGCCCTTTTGGCACGAAAAGATTACTATGCTGCAATAGAAAGACAGATCCTCGACAGAGAATGAAAATACATAGCTTGACGTACACTACCCGTTAGTTGGTACAGAGGAGGAGTGTATGTCATGGAAAAGAAATCGAATGATGTGAACGGAAAACAAGAGAGCCATGTTCGGCAGGGCGGAGATTCACACCGTTCCAAAAACAAGCGTCCTGAGGGTCCTGTACAAGGGTTTAGTCAGGCGCCACGCGGCTTGCAATAAGTCGAAAATTATATGTGCAACTAAAGTCCCCTTATCGACAAAAAGATGGGGGACTTTTCGTTTAAAGGAACATTTTTCTACAAATGCAGACAACGATATGATACAATACCTGAATCAGAGTATTGCCAACTGAAGAAAAAAGTGGTGCATATTGTCGAGTGGCACAATTCAAAATCGTGCCTCCCTTTACTTTGTCAAAAAGCGTGCGCGAACAAGGAGACTGATTCATATGCCAGATACTGTTGTGAAAACACGCGCTTCAGCTTCTCGAAAGAAACAGCCGAGCCGTAATCGAAAAATACGTAAACTCGTTGTATCCTTCACATTGATCACCTTGCTGCTGGTTGGCGGTGTGGCTGGAGCAATTTATTGGAAAATTGAAGACACTCTGACGGAAGTAACGAGCCCTGCAAACAGCGGATTTACTTCGCCAGTATCCCAAAATGTCGATCCTGTATACTACTCGGATAAGCCAATGTCGTTCGTATTGCTTGGTTCTGATACTCGCCCTGAAACAGGTTCCATGAATACAGACGTAATGATCGTGGCAGTTGCCAACCCAAAGACGAAGAAAGTTACCATGGTATCAATTCCACGGGACACACGCGTCAAGATCCCAGGCTATCGCGACTACCATAAGATCAATTCTGTCTATGCCAATGGTGAAGCAGAACGCAGACAAGCAGAGCGCAACAACCAGACGGTTACCGAAGATGGTATTTCCTTAACGAAGAAAACGTTGAATGAAATACTGGGTATTCCGATTGAGCATTTTGTAGCCATTGACTTCGATGGTTTCAAAGCGGTCATTGACGAATTAGGTGGTGTGGAAGTCAATGTGGATCGCAGACTGGTATACGATGATCCAACTGACGATACACACATCAATCTCCAGCCAGGACTTCAAAAATTGAATGGCGAACAAGCACTTGGTTATGTGCGACATCGTCATGACAACCGTGGAACGAAGTACTACTCCAGTGACTTCGACCGTAACCGTCGCCAACAAGAAGTCATCAAGGCTGTCGTAGACAAAACGGCTTCTCTTGAAGGGCTGACGAAGATATTTAACGTCATGGATGTAGGTGCCAAGAATATACATACCGATCTTTCCAAGGATCAGATCAAAGGCTTGGCCTACGATTTCAAAGGATTTAATTCCTCTACGGTCAGCGCATTGGATAATGGGGCATATTGGCAGGGAGGATACACGTATCTCGAAAAAGAAAAGCTTGAGACTGTTCGAGATTCCTTGCAATCAGAGATGGGATTGAGTGAGAGCGTCGTAGCGTCGCTCAATAATTCGCCGATACTCAGTTCCGGTGAAGCGGTAGCGACAAGCAACAAGAAGAGCTTCAAGAAGAAAACGACAGAATCAGCTTCGTCAACACCAGCGAAACAAAAAACGGAGGCTCCGAAAGAACAAGAGCCGACGGATTCACCAGACAATCAGGACGGTACGGCAAATGAAGGTACAATGCCGCCACCTGATGTCGTAAACCAAGAAGGGCAAGGCCAGTCGACAGATCAAGGTCAGGGAGCACAGACGCCTGCGACAGATGCAACACAATCTCCTGGGAATGTACCGGCAGGTAATAACGGAAACAACTCTACTCCACCGCCGGATATTATCCCACCGTCGAGTCAGGATGCAGGTCCTCCTACAGGAGGTTCGAACACGAACTCCTAACGAGTACAAAAAACACCCGTTCATCACGAGCGGGTGTTTTTATTTGTCGATTCGTTAAAAATTTTAAAAATTCGTTTATGGAAAAGGTTTAGAAAACACCAATTTCGTGGTACAATAATAATATGCTGATAAGACAGATTAATCAGATAATTATTACTGACTGGAGGGATTTCTATGACGATTTTCTTGGTGAACCTGTTCTTGGTGATTGCCTTTGTGTACCTGATCAGCCGCCAACAAAACGAAGAGTTTGTGTACGATGAAGATTTTTTCCTCCAGAACCCTTCAGCTTTGGAAGAATATCAGCAGATGCCGATTGATTTCCAGCATGCCTTTTTCCGCAAGCATAAAGAGTGGATTAAGGAAAAATATATGCGCGGAGAAAGCTACATTTTAGGTTACTGTCCAAACAAAGAAGTACGTCGTGCGTGGCTGTCAGAATTCATGAATCAAAAAAATATGAACAATACACCAACCCCTTCCTCGTGAAGGGGTTTTTCGCATCTGTAGAACTCGTGCTATACTGCTACGAGAGGATATCGTGAAACAGGAGGAAAGAAGTAAGTGCTACAATTTATGGTGGAAAAACTAAATCAACAGTTACATACGCATGGAGTGATTTCGGATATCGTCTTGCGCTCCGATCATTCGTTGTTGGAAGAATCGGAAGGGCAAGAGGTTCTGATCACGTTTTCCGAGGCGGAGGATGAGAAGCAACCAACGGCTACCATCCATCTATTTTCGCTTGCGGAAGAGGACAGCTGTGAAATTGAGGTGGAAATTGACTATCCTTATAGCTTGCAAGATGAGGAGATCGAACAATTATGGACGCAAGCAAAATGCTTGGTAGCTGAGTGCTCGCTGACAGAAAAGCGCCGCTTTGTAGAGCCTGGCAAGCAGGCAGAAGCGAATGTCGTGCTGGATTATTACTTTGTCGTGCAGATGCCGCGAACAGAAGCTGAGGAAATCGCATTTACAGAAACCATCGCAAGATTTTCCGCAGACTTGGGGATGCTCGTCAAACTCGGTAGATAAATCATAGGCAGTACATAAGGAAAGCTCAGGCGTAATGTCCTGAGCTTTTTGCATAAAAGGCGAGGAAGGAGGAATATGAGGAGAAGAGGGAGAATCGTATAGATAATGAAAATGAATGAGCATTCACTCGTTAGGGGGCGTTTAACGTGGAACTTTCAAAAGTATGGGAACCGATTCAAATTGGTTCGATGACGTTGCCAAATCGGATTATGATGGGGTCCATGCACGTTGGATTTGAAAAGCTTCAGAATGGTGTAGCGCGGCTTGCTACCTTTTACGCAGAGCGTGCCAATGGAGAGGCAGGTCTGATCGTGACAGGAGGGGCTGCCGTACATCCAGAAGGCGGCATGGGCGACGAGTATTGCAATGTATACCATGACGAGGATATCGAGAAATTGCGACTTATCACGAAAGAGGTTCATCAAGCCAATGGGAGAATTGCGTTGCAGCTGTTCCATGCTGGCCGTTATGCGTACAAGGAAGCAACAGGATTAGACCCTGTAGCGCCATCGCCATTGCAGGCGCCGATTAACCGTTGGAAGCCGAGAGAGTTAAGCGCAGAGGAGATCGAAGCAACGATCCAATGCTTTGCTGATGGCGCCGTCCGTGCTAAAAAAGCTGGCTTTGATGCCGTAGAAATTATGGGTTCGGAAGGATACTTGATCAATCAATTCTTGTCCCCTGTGACCAATAAGCGAGAAGATGAGTGGGGTGGGGACTTTTTACGTAGAGCCCGTTTTGGGATTGAGGTGGCTAACCGTGTCCGCCAAGCAGTGGGACCGGATTATCCGATCATCTATCGGATGTCGGGATTGGACTTGATGCCAGATAGTACGACGATGGAAGAGACATTGCAATTTGCCAAAATGCTGGAGGAGGCAGGAGCTGATGCTCTCAATGTCGGAATTGGCTGGCATGAATCACAAGTACCGACGATTGGCATGATGGTGCCGCGTGGAGCATATGTATGGGTGGCGCAGCAAGTTAAGCAGGTCGTGAACATCCCAGTTATCGCCAGCAATCGAATTAACGACATGCGCCAGGCAGAAAAGATTTTGTATGAAGAATGCAGTGATATGGTTTCAATGGCTCGTCCATTTTTAGCGGACCCGTATATCGTTCAAAAAAGTAAAGAAGGACGCTTTGATGAAGTAAACACATGTATTGCTTGCAATCAAGCCTGTCTCGACCATATTTTTGATGGGAAGGTAGCCTCCTGTCTGGTCAATCCTCTTGTGGGCAGGGAAGCAGAGTGGCAGTTGGTTTCGGCGGAAAACTGCAAGAAGGTGGCTGTAATCGGTGCGGGGCCAGCCGGCTTAGAGGCAGCTCGTGTGCTGGCAGAACGAGGGCATCAGGTGGTCATCATGGAGGCCAAAAAACAGATCGGTGGACAATTAAACTACGCCAGACAGGTGCCAGGTAAAGAGGAATTTAATGAAACGCTTCGCTATTATCGGACAGAACTTGCACGACTTGGTGTCGAAATCAGGCTGGGAACACTGGCAGAGGCAGATGCCCTGATCGAAGAAGGCTTTGCAGAAGTTGTGGTCGCAACGGGAGTCATTCCTCGGCGTCCAGAGATTCCAGGTGTGGAGCTCGGACATGTGAAGGGATATGATGCGGTATTTGAAAAGCGTGCCAAGGTCGGTAGACAAGTAGTCATCGTCGGAGCGGGGGGAATCGCATGTGATTTGTCCCATTTGCTGATGCACGACGAAACGATTTCACCGAAGGCAGCAGAATACTTGCAGGAGTTTCGGATTCTGGATGGAAGAGCTGTGCAGCAATTGCAACAGCGAAAACGAAAAATCAGCATGCTGCGGCGTGGGAAGCATGTCGGTTCGGGCTTGGGTAAAACGACGCGCTGGGCAGTTCTCGCTAACCTGAAGCGACGTGGCGTAGAGATGCTGACACAAATTGAATACAGCCGGATTGCAGAAGAAGGAGTGTATTTCATTCAGAACGGGGAGGAGCGCATGATACCTGCTGATACGGTCATTGTAGCGGCTGGAGCGACCTCCAACAATTCGCTATACCACGCATTGCTGGATCGGTTGCCTGTGCACCTCATAGGCGGGGCGAAAGAAGCGGGAGAGCTCGATGCCAAGCGAGCCATTTTGGAGGGTGCGACCGTAGGGAGAGCGATTTAAGGCGCTGAAAAGATTTTCTATTTCGAAATCAAGGGTAATCGGATATGATTAAGAAAAGTATGTCGTCTTTTTAGAAGTTTTGTCGAATCGCTTTTCATCCTACGCTAATTCTTGCAAAATGAAGTTATACTGTTCAAATTCATTTGATTGGGGGCTCTCGCCTTGATGAACCATAATGGCATTCTCTTAGGGAAACGTTACTTCCTGTACTCGTTAGCACCGCTAATAGAGGTGGAGGGATGGACGTTTACGATAGCCCCGGGGTTTAAGATGATCGCAGGCGGGAGTGCCAATCCATTACAGACATTAATCAGCGTTTACCGAGAGAATGAAAAGGTAGCGCAACTCGTGCTTCATCATAGACGAAGTGATTCAGATGTCACTGTGCAGGCTGTATCGAGTGATCTCCTGTTAGAAATCGCCCCGGCGACTAGAACTGTAAGTGTAGCAGAAAAGCTGTAAGGCACCCTGAACGGGGTGCTTTTCACTTTCGATCTTCAATCATCATTCCGAGCAATCGAGGAGGCGGCAGGATCATGGTAGGGAACGAATGGCAGATAGGTCAGTTTCAATTGTCTTGGCTGAGAGGTGGACTCACGAAGCTGGATGGAGGCGCAATGTTTGGGGTGGTGCCCAAGCCACTTTGGAGCAAAAGGTACCCATCCAATGATCTCAATCAAATCCCTTTGCGTGCTGACCCGATCCTGGTAAAAGCTCATGGCAAGCATATTTTGATTGAATCGGGTATGGGAAATGATCGGCTAACGGAAAAACAGAAGCGCAATTTTGGCTTGGAAGAAGAGTCTCACGTGGTGGACTCCCTCGCTGCAAAAGGGTTGACTCTAGCCGATATTGATATCGTCATCATGACACATATGCACTACGATCATGCTAACGGACTTGTTTCTATTCGTGATGGACAACTTGTCTCTACGTTTTCACAAGCTGTCATCTACGTGCAGGAGCAGGAATGGGCGGAGATGAGAGAGCCAAATGTTCGCTCGAAGAATACATATTGGGAAGAAAACTGGCGTCCGATTGAGAATCAGGTGAAGACGTACGGAGCTTCGCACGAAGTTGTGCCAGGAATCACGCTTCATCATACAGGCGGTCACAGCCAGGGACATGCTATCGTCCGGATGGAGACAGAGGGGCAGCTGCTTTTGCATCTAGCGGACATCATGCCTACACACGCTCATCAAAATCCATTATGGGTGATGGCCTACGACGACTATCCGATGACATCCATCTATGCAAAAGAAGAATGGATCAACAACGGGATCAAGCAAGGCGCTTGGTTCACGTTTTACCACGATAGTGTCTACCGTGCGGTGAAATGGAACGAGCAGGGAGAAATGGTTGATCGTATAGAAGTTGTTTTGTAAAAAGGGATAGGCAAAGACCGTCAGTGTTTTCTGGCGGTCTTTTGCGTTGTCTAGGGTTATCGTGTCCAACCCTATCGAAATTTTGATTACTCTCATAGAAATGTTTCATAATCAAAAGATTTTGAATGCTCATTGACGAACGACCATTGCCTCTCTACAATGGGAACATCACAGAGCATCTGTTCTGGCAGCGATGGAAAGGCATAACAGTGGTGAGGAGAGAGAGAGAAAATGAGCTGGATCAAGATGCGTTTACAGGAGTTTCACCCGATCGTCTGGTCATTAGTCGTCGGGACCGTGTTCGTCCGGGCCGCCAGCTCGATGAGCATGCCGTTTTTGTTTTTATACTTGTCCAATCAAACAGATATGAGCTTGGCAATGATCGGGTTGACTATTGGAGCAGGACCGCTCGCAGGTACAATCGGAGGCTTTATTGCGGGAGCATGGTCAGACAGGATCGGGCGCAGGCGAGTCATGCCAGGGGCGTTGTATGTATGGACTTTCGTGTTCGTCGGGTTTGCGCTTAGTAAAGACCCGTGGATTCTGCTTTTGCTCAATATAGCAGGGGGACTCTGTCGATCCTTCTACGAACCCGTTTCACAGGCACTGATGGCAGATGTAACGCCGCAAGAGAAGCGGCTTCGTGTGTTCGGTATTCGCTACATGGCAATTAACGTGGGGGTAGCAGTTGGGCCTATCGCAGGGGTAGTGCTGGCGAAAAGCTCAGTAGCCCTACCATTCTTAATGACCGCACTGATTTATCTTATCTATGTGATTAGCTTGCAAGGATTATTGAACAAGTTCGGCATTAAACAAATTGAAGGCCAAAAGAAAGAAGTCGTTACATTCAGCCATGCATTCAGCGTAGTCGTGAAGGACAAGGCGTTTCGCTTGTACATGCTCGCCGGTGTTTTAGGAGCGATTGGCTACTCGCAGATGTCTACTACGCTGGCCAAATTCGCAGAAATGACGGTCGTGAATGGAACAGAGCTGTTTGCCATCCTGATGACAGTCAATGCGATTGTCGTCGTTGTGATGCAGCTTCCGTTGACGACTTGGGCAGAAAAAAAGACGCCTCTCACCGCAATTTTGGTGGGAAACGCCATGTATGCGGTTGGTGACGTGGGTTATGCCTTTGCCAATTCATGGCTGATATTCATTGTGGCGATGGTATTTTTCACGATTGGCGAAATCCTTACGTTTACCGCAGGGGACGTCCTGATCGACCGAATGGCCCCAGAGAGTATGCGCGGCAGCTATTACGGTGCGAAAAGCTTCAGCAACCTCGGCCAGTTCATCGGTCCGTGGATGGGCGGATTGCTGTTAGCACACTACGGAGGTACGACCTTGTTCTTGGTGGTAGCAGCTACCTCGATGATGAGTAGTGCCTTCCAATGGGCGGGTGCTCGCGCCTTTGAGGCAACCCGTGGGAAGACCTTGAATGAGGCGAGGATTGAATCACTCTAACGCTTGCAAGATACGATCCGCCATCCGTTTATAGCCATCAGCATTCGGGTGGAAGTGGTCTGTATACAAGTAGTTTTGTTCTTTACGCAAGAACAAGTCGTATGTCGGCACCACGAGTACTTGCGGGTACCGTGAGGCGATTTGGGACGCCTGATTGTTCCAGTCGAGCACGGGCCCAATGGTGTCGACGGCTGCTTCGGTATTGCCAAAAGGATTGTACAGGGAAGTATATACGATCGTCGCGGTCTTGTTGACGCTGCGAATCTGTTTGAGAATCTCTTCATAGTTGACCGCAAGCTGATTAAGAGCTGTGGTCACTTTTTCTTTTTCAATGGTATACAGCCCGCCTGTCTGCCTGAACAAATCATTGCCGCCGATGGTAAAAAGAATCAGATCGGCTTCAGCGAGCAGCTTCTTTACTTGCTCCTGGGAGATTTGTTTGAGCAGCTCAGATGATTCCTGTCCATTAATCGCGAGGTTTGTGAACGTAATAGACTGGCCCGATTTTTTCTCCAATGCTTGGCGAACGAGTCCGACATAGCCTTGGCCGTTTGCGTCTCCGGCACCGCGCGTGAGGGAATCCCCTAGTGCGACTACTTTGTGAACACCCTTTTCTGGTAAAGGAGAGGGTGGCTGCTCTTTTTGCGCAGGTGGGGTTGTTGTGGACGGTGCCAACTGCTGCGGATTCATCGCGAGGACAAACCCTGTCGCAAATAAGAGAAATGAGAGTAAAGACAAGAGACCTGCCGTGCGCCAAAGAAATTGGCCGGATGTGCGCATCGGGTATCCTCCTATTCGTTTTAAAGTGTATGGTCATGGTATAATGTGGATGGACATCTTATGACAGTGTACCATAAACAGAACGCCATCGTCAGTTGACGAGGCGTGACCCAGATAGGAGGGCGCACATTGGCCGAAACGGTCCTCTCAGTAAAAGGATTGCAAAAAGCGATTGGCAAAAAGCCGATCATTCATGATATTACGTTTGACGTTTTCGCCGGAGAGGTATTTGGATTTCTCGGGCCGAATGGCGCAGGCAAAACCACGACGATCCGCATGCTCGTTGGATTGGCAAAAGCGGATGGGGGAGATATTCGCATCGGAGGCATTTCCCTTCAGGAACAGTTTCCGCAAGCGATTGCGCAGGTTGGTTGTATCGTCGAAAACCCGGAGCTGTACAAGTTTTTGACGGGCAGAGAGAATCTGGAGCAGTTTGCGAGAATGAGCGGCGGTATTACTCCTGAGCGTATTAAGGAAATCGTTCGCTTCGTTGATTTGGAGCGGGCGATTGATGATAAGGTAAAAACGTACTCGCTCGGAATGAGGCAGCGCCTGGGGATCGCGCAGGCACTTTTACACCGGCCGAAAATATTGATTCTGGACGAACCGACGAACGGTTTGGACCCGGCGGGGATTCGTGAATTGCGCCAGTTTATTCGCAAGCTTGCTGAGGAAGAAGGACTCGCTGTCTTCATTTCGAGTCATCTTCTCAGTGAAATCGAGATGATGTGCGACCGGGTGGCGATTATCAGTCAAGGGAAGGTCATTTCGGTTGGATTAGTCAAAGAACTGATGGAGCAGTTTGCTGATCAGGTAGATTGGACAATCCCGTCTTCCCATATACAAAAGGCCGAGGAAGTCCTGCGAATACTACCAGCAGTGACAGATGTGTGGGTGGTCAGTGAAGAGCGCCTGAAAACACGCATGGATATAGAAAAAGTGAGCGAGGCTAACCAAGCGTTGGTCAATGGCGGCATACCTGTGACGGGGATTGCAACGAAGACGGTTACACTGGAAGACCTGTTCCTTACATTGACGGGAGGAGGGGGAAGTCATGGAGCAGAGCATGGTGGGGCTCGTACAGAATGAAACCATAAAATTGCTGCGTAGGCGCCGTTTTCTAGTCGTTGTACTGATCTTGGCGATTCTGATCCCGATTTTTACATACGCGCAGTATCGTTCGGTTGTCACTGCACAAGAACGAATGGGGACGACCGACTGGCGACCACTATTAACCCAACAAATCGTCGATATGCAAAACAGGCTGGCATCAAGCCGTCTTCCTGAAGAGTGGCGGGATTTTATCAAGGTCAGGATCGCACAGCAGCAATATTATTTGGATCACGACATTAACCCGATGGCACCGGGTGGACCTACATTCGCCCGTGGTTTTATGGACCAAGCCATTTCGATGTTTCTACCCATGATAATCGTCGTACTTGCGGTTGACCTCGTATCTTCTGAGTTTAGCGAGGGGACGGTCAAGCTGCTATTAACGCGACCCGTACGGCGTTGGAAGGTACTGACCAGCAAATACATCACCCTGTTGCTGTTTACCTCTCTCACGGTTCTCACGACACTGATTCTTGCTTATTTGCTCTCTGGGGTCGTGTTTGGCTATTCAGGTTGGGACCTGCCCATTTTGACTGGCTTTGAAGTAGCGGGAGGAGAGCTCGAGACATCTGGCGCTTTCATGCTGCCACAGTGGCAATTTTTGCTGATGCAGTACGGGCTAGGCTGGTTCGTCTGTGCCGTGGTTGCAACAGTAACACTTATGGTCTCTGTTTTGGTTCGGAGTGCTGCTGCGGGGATGGGGATTATGATGGCAGCGCTAATCAGCGGAACAATCCTGACGCAGATGGCATCCTCTTGGGAATCGTCCAAATACTTGTTCGTGGTAAATTTGCAGCTTACGGATTACCTCAATGGAACTCTACCTCCGATTAAGGGGATGACGTTGCCGTTCTCGTTGACCGTGTTGAGTGTATGGGCGATCGCAGCGCTGATCATTGCGTACGCGACCTTTATCCGTAGGGATGTCACATCCTAATTTGACATTTTTTCGTTACTTTATTACATGTCTGCTCGTCTTTACCATGACGAATGAAAAAGACAGCGAGAGGAGAAAGGCGAAACAGAATGGATGTATTATGGAAAGCAGGCTCGGTGACACTATCTGGCATGTTTGAGCTGTGGGCAGCGATCCCTGTAGGTTTTATGTTGCAGCTACCACCGGTTCTGATCGGAATATTTAGTGCGGTGGGTGCGATTATCAGCGCAGGTATCGTCATTTTTCTGGGAGGTTCCTTACGCGCCTGGCTTTTAAAGCGTGTAGAGAAACGGAGCAAGCGTCAGGGGCGTATGTGGCAGATATGGGATAAATACGGAGTGGTCGGCCTTGGTCTCGCTTCGCCGCTTTTAACGGGAGCCCCACTGGGAGCTGCCATTGGTATCTCGCTGGGAGCCCCTACGAAAAAGCTCATGTTGTGGATGTCGGTGGGCATCATTATCTGGAGTGTGTTATTGACGGCAGGAGTGGCTTTTGGTCTTTTGCAATTCATGGTACCTGAAACGAAATAGCTATATGCATGAAAGCCGCCAATTTCTGGCGGTTTTTGTTCATGCTCTTCATAACGTGAGTCTGTAGACAATCTCTCCATCGTATACGTCGCCAGTTTCTTCAAAACCGGTTTGACTGTATAAATGCCTTGCGCCTGCATTGTCCGGGCATACAGTCAGGTTGACAAATCGGCTTTGCGGGAAACGGTTCCGTACCGTATCTACGATCGCTGCGAGAGCCGCTCTGCCATATCCTTTGCCTTGGTACTGGTGATCGATCAAAAAACCGTTGAACCAGAAGCACCAATCTGTTGAGGCGTCATAGGTAATCATGACAAACCCAACCATTTCATCAGCGACATACAAACAGAATGGTTCATATGCGCAGTTGTCACCATCAGGACGGATATGGACCTTCGCCAATGAAACGGCAACTGACGGGACAAAGTGCTGCTGCTCATCTTGTACCTGCAAGCGTAATGCATCTTGCCAGTTATCTCTGATTGTTGGAACCAAACGAATACGAATGTCTTTGATAAGTCTTCACCTCGATCATTTTGATAGTGTAAGCGTAACCGATCCCACCTGAAAAATCTTCCTTTTCCAAGTGGGCGTTTTTTCGTAAAATAAACCAAGGATACAAATAGAAAAGTTCCCGAAAGTGAGGTAACTGACATGGACGAGAAAAAAGAAGCGTTGGTCCCTGAACTGGAGGATCTAGTTCATAAATTTACAGAGCTGTTAACAGGAGAAGCGACTCCTGAGCGCGTAGAAATGGTAAAAGTATGGTGCCTGTACACGACAATGGCAAAAGCGATGCCGCCGCTGATTCAGCATTGGGGAAGCGAGCCTGAGCATATGGAAGCACGGAATCAAATTCGGGAAATCATCGAGCAAATCAAGCAATGGAATCAGGAGAAAAATCAAAAGCATTAAAGATAGGAAAAAACGCTGTCTCTTTGCGAAAGAGAACAGCGTTTTTTTACTTCAATCGAATCTCTAACCGGCGTAGAGGCATCAGCTCTCCTCGGTACTGTTGCTGGTCCTGCTACAGATTTTGTTTGCGGAAAACGGATCGGAGTGTACCGTGTCTTTTTCGATTGCAGGGATCTTTTTACGGATTCCACGTGATATGTTTGGCAGCATCCATTAATTCATTTAAGGTGACTCCATGTGCCGTTATGACTACATACAACGATTGGTTGTCGGATTGTGCGTTAAAATGAGCCGCGTGCTGGGCCGTTGATCCTGTTGAGTCAGTTTGATCAAATGAAACAGCGATGGCTTGTTCTCCGTTGACCGCGAACAACTGAGTAGCGGAGAAAGTACCTGGGATAGAGAGACTGCGCTTACCTTCTGTATTACGTACAACATCTATGCGAATCCAGTCATTGTTCTTCTTGTAATCTGCAGTTAAGCGAGTCACCTTCTGACTGGTTTCGGATTCATATTGGACCGATACCGTACTCATCGAGAACCCATTCGGTGCTTGCGAGAGGGTAGGCACGGGCATATCTGATGCTTGTACAGCGGTGTTCAAATCCGAGAAGGAAGAGAGCGTAATGGGTTGCTTCGCTGCCGTCGGCAACGTTGGACCCACTAATGCATTCTCAGTCGTACCGCCATCAGCAGTGTCTGGTTCCAATTGGGAAGCGATCCCAAAGGTCGTAGGATTCTCAGCAGCAGCGCCATTGGCTTCCTTAGCGGCTATATGGTTACCACTTTTTGCTGACTCGGCTGGAACTTCCGATTTCGCTTTTGCCGCTTGATCAGCTGAGTTCCCCTGTAATCCGCGAGATGCCACGCTGTTCTGCCCGTCTTTATTAATCGTACGTGGCTCTGGTGTGGCTACTTTTTCCTGTGGTTTCACCATCGCAATTGCATTGTTCGATTGGGTAGGTGATGCAGGAGGTGTATCTTTTGTAGGTGCAGTCGGAGCGACCTGCGATTGTGTAGCAGCGGACGCTGGATTGCTTTCTGCTTTTTTCATCGTCGGACTATCAGCAGCTGCTGGTACGGAAGCGATAGCAGGTGCTTGCGGTGCCGATTTTGATACCGCATCGTTGAATGCAAAAGTGTTCTGGTTGTCGTGCGTCCCGCTTTCTTGTATGGCAGCCATTTGAGTACTACCCGGTGCCAGCTGTTGGTAGCCGACGAAACCAACTCCGAGCAAGACAGCCGCTGCGCTAACCCAGGCGTATGAAGGGAAGCCTTTGGTCCAACGCTTGTTTGGCTTTTCTATCACAGTGCTCGTTTGTTGTTCTGAAGATGCAGTAGCGGCGTGAGGGGGTACACCTTTTCCGGCGGTCTGGTAGATTGCTTGCATGATTCTGTCTTCCAGGTTCGCTTGAGGTAGTGGAACCTCCTTCAAGAACTGCACCTCCTCTTCTGTTGTCATTTGCGTTTCTATCCAAGCGATGCATTCGTCACAGGTTTCAATATGTGAGTGTGAATCGCTATCTGTGTCATCTAGCCATGCTTTTCTAAATGCCTGGCAGTTCATGTACGAGCCCCCCTTCCTTGCGGGATAACAATTTTGCGAGTTCCTGACGAGCACGCAAGTAACGGACACGAGCTGTAGATTCGGCGATGCCGAGGAGTGTAGCTATTTTTTCAAACGGATATTCGTGCGTACAGCGAAGGACAATCACTTCTCGATAAGAATCCGACAGTAAAGCAAAGGCCTCCTGAATTTCTCGACGTTGCTCTTTTGTCATGAGCGATTCCTGAGGGGATTCATCTCGTGTATTAGATGGCACATAGGCCAATTGTTCATCCGAGTCATGATACTTTCGGCGACGCAAGAAGTCGATGCTCTTATTTCGGGCAAGCGTATGTAACCAAGAAGAAAATTGGCTGTCCCCGCGGAATGTGGACAATTTTTCATACGCTTTTACAAATACTTCCTGAGTGAGATCCTCTGCATCAGAGCGATTGTTTACCATTTTGTAAATGAAAACGTAGATCATATGCTGATATCGCTGGATGAGGTCGCGATACGCTTCGATGTCGCCTTGAAGAATCCGCTGAATGATTTCGGCGTCGGATTGCATTGAATCTTTGGCCTCCCTTCCCTCTATGAGACGCTGGTTATTCGTAAACGTTTCAGACCAGCGTTTCGCTTTCTATAATATCGTATGGATAGCCTTGTTCGACCAGAAAAAGCTGGCGATGGAGCGAAAACTCCTGCTCTCGCGTGTCTCGTGTTACCAATGTATAAAAATGGGCGGTGTTGTCGTCTGTTTTGGGCCTTAAGATACGTCCCAGGCGCTGTGCCTCTTCTTGTCTGGAACCATACGTCCCGGAAATTTGGATCGCGACGTTGGCATCGGGCAAATCAACAGCAAAGTTGGCTACCTTGGATACGATCAGGCGTGTAATTTCCCCTTTTTTAAACTGCGTGTACAAAAGCTCACGTTCTTTGTCCGGTACTTTTCCTGTAATGAGTGGCAGTTGGAGGGCTGATGCCATCTGCTCAAGCTGATCGATATATTGCCCGATGATCAAAACGCGATCGTGGGCGTGCCTCTCCAATAGCTCGCGGACGACCTCCAGTTTTTTTGGATTTTCCGCCGCAATGCGAAACTTTTGACGAGCGGTTGCATGTGCATAAGCCTCTCGCCACTTCGGCTCAAAGGGGAGTCGAATTTCTCGGCAATGCGCCTCTGCGATCCAGCCTTGCTCTTCCATGACTTTCCATGGAACCTCGTACTTTTTTGGACCAATCAGCGTGAAAACATCTTCCTCCCGCCCGTCTTCCCGAACAAGAGTAGCAGTCAGCCCAAGTCTGCGAGTGGCTTGAATCCCAGAAGTAACACGAAAGATGGGTGCGGGCAACAAATGCACCTCATCGTAAATAATAAGCCCCCAGTCGCGCTCTGAAAAGAGTTTCAGATGAGGAAAATCATCTTCGGCGGTGGGGCGGTATGTAAGAATTTGATAAGTCGCCACAGTTATTGGCTTGACTTCTTTGTTGTCACCAGTGTATTCGCCGACCATATTTGGATCAAGTCCTGTTTTGTCCAAGAGCTCTGCGATCCATTGACGAACCGAGGTTGTATTTGTGGTCAAAATGAGTGTGGCTGTTTGCAGTTGGCAAATGGCACCAAGCCCAATGACTGTTTTTCCAGCACCACAGGGCAGGACGAGTACGCCGCTTCCCCCAGTCACAGCTCCACCAGAATAGAAGGCATCGACAGCTTCTTTTTGATAAGAACGCAATGAGAATGCTCTGCCTCGGGATGTCGTTTCCCGCAAGCTGACTGCGCAGGATTCGCCTTCTGTATAGCCTGCCAAATCTTGAACAGGAAACCCGAGCTTAAACAGCTCTTGTTTGATCAGACCGCGCGCATAACTTTTGATAACGAATTCATGCTCAAAAAGAGCAGCGATTGATTTATAACTGGTCACCTCTGCTAAAAGAAGTGGGTCATCACTCATTAATACGAGATGATCGCCAATGCGTTCCAAACGAAACAAGCCGTATTTTCGCATCGTATCTTCGATTTCTTTGACGATGGTTGGCGGGACACCGTACTTGCTGTAGCTGCCAAGCACGTCTGTTACCTCTTGTGATGTAAGACCAGAAGCAGCCGCGTTCCAAAGCGATAAAGGGGTGATCCGATAGGTATGGATGTATTCTGGGTTCTTGATTAGCTCGGTAAAACCACTAATAGCTTGTCTGGCCTCGGGAAATAAAGGATGCTGTGTTTCCAACAATATCGTCCGATCGCTTTGAACGATCAAGGGCAGGTCTGGACGGTACGACAATAGACTCACCTCGTTACAAAAGGCATAGGAATCAGCACTATGGTATCACAATCTCAAAAAGAAAGAAAAACGAACAGGTAACATTTTGGCGAGGATGGGAAACAATATCCCAAAGCATGGACGGAAAGGACGGCGGGGAGCATGGCAATTTGGGGAAGCTTGTTTAATTTGATCTTGGTCATGATCCTCGTACTACTAAACGGGTTCTTTGTTGCGACCGAATTCGCGATCGTAAAAGTAAGGGAATCGCGCATTGCCCAGCTCGCAGCGGAAGGAAACAAGCGCGCTGTTGATGTCGAGAGGGTCTTGCACAATTTGGATGCCTATCTCTCCGCGTGCCAACTCGGGATTACGCTCGCTTCATTAGGACTCGGCTGGCTGGGTGAGCCTGCCGTCGCGCATCTTCTGCATCCAGTTTTTCGTTATTTCCATTTAAATGATACGGTTGTTACCAGTATTTCCTTTATTATCGCTTTTTCGGTGATTACGTTTTTGCATATCGTGCTGGGGGAGCTGGCTCCAAAGACACTGGCTATTCAATACTCCGAAAAGGTGGTACTTGCGGTAGCCAAGCCGATCCAACTCTTTTACAAAATCATGTATCCCTTTATTCAAATGCTGAACTGGGCCGCGAGCCGTTTTCTTGCGCTTTTTCATATATCCTTGGAGCCGCATCAGGAGGCACATACAGAAGAAGAGATTCGCATACTTGTCAATGAAAGTCATAAAAGCGGCTTGATTGATCAAACCGAACTGATGCTGGTTGATAATATTTTTGATTTCTCGGAGACGATGGCAAGAGAAATCATGGTTCCGCGTACGGATATGGTTGTCTTGAACATGCGCGATCCCTTTGACGAAAACGTCAAGCATGTCCAAAACGGACGGTTTACCCGCTATCCAGTCGTGGATGGTGACAAGGATCATGTAGTAGGTAGCTTGCACATCAAGGATATGCTGACAGGGCTATTAGAAGGAGAAAGTCATGACCTTCAGACCTTCATGCGTCCGATTTTGACTGTGCCGGAGACGATCTCGATCAGCCGATTGTTGACCATGCTGCAAAAACAACGAGGACAAATGGCAATTATCATAGACGAGTATGGGGGCACTGCGGGGCTGGTGACCCTTGAAGATATAATGGAGGAAATTGTTGGAGACATTCAAGACGAGTTCGACGACGAGCGTCCAGAGGTGGAGCGCAATGACGGGATGCTGTCATTGGATGGGCGTATGCTACTGGAGGAAGTGGGCGATTATCTGGACATCGAATTGGAGTCAAGCGATGTAGATACGCTAGCAGGCTGGATTTACATGCAAATCGACCATCCGCCACGCGTGGGGGATCGAGTAAAAGAGGGGAAGTACGAATTTGTTGTGGGAGAAGTCGACCATTACAGAATCACTAGGGTATATGTAAAGAAAATCGGCAAAGCAGAGGAAGAGGTCAGTCCCACGTAAGTGAGGAAAGGGGGCTTCTCAATGCGTCATATAATTGCTATAATGGGACACAAGTTGCATAGATGGCAATGAGCCTAATTGCTTAGGGTGATTAGGAGCAGCGAAAGAGTAGAGACTAGAGGAGGAAGTACAGATGAGACGAGCAGTCAGTATGGTACTGACCGCATTGCTGGCGTTTTCTTTGGCAGCATGTGGCAACGAAACAGGTGGGAAAACAGAGACAGCAGCAACGACAGGCCAAGGGCAAACAGTGAAGCTGGGGTTGACACAATTCGTGGAGCACCCTGCGCTGGATGCTATTCATAAAGGAATTTTGGATGGTCTGAAGGATGCTGGCTACGAAGAGGGCAAGAACTTGGAGGTAGACTCCCAGAACGCCCATGGTGACATGAACAATACGGTCTCGATCGCACAGAAGTATGCCGGAGATAAAAAGGATCTTGTCGTAGCGATTGCAACGCCATCCGCTCAGGCTGCAGCCAAGGCGATTGCTGACAAACCTGTTGTTTTCAGTTCCGTAACAGACCCGATCTCGGCTCAATTGGTTGGCAGTCTGGAGAAGCCAGACAAAAATGTGACCGGGACGTCCGATAAAGTATCGATGGAACAACAATTGAAGCTGGTGAAAGCCTTCCTGCCTGAGCTGAAAAAGCTGGGCGTGATCTATACGACCTCCGAAATTAACTCTGAGGTACAGGTCAAGGAATTGGAAGACGCAGCGCAAAAAGAAGGCGTAGAAATCGTCAAGGCAGGCATTTCGCAGCTATCCGAAGTGCAGCTGGCAGCTCAAGGGCTTGCTAGTAAAGTAGATGCCATTATTATCCCAATTGACAATACCGTCGTATCTTCGTTTGAAGCGGTACTCGGAGCAGCAGAGGGAAACAAAATCCCTGTATTTGCTTCTGACACCGATACAGTGAAACGTGGAGCGGTTGCTACGTATGGGATTGATTACTACCAAATCGGTAAACAAACAGGCGATATGGCTGCCCGTATCTTAAAAGGGCAAAGTGTTGCTGATACTCCTGTAGAGATTTCGAAACAAGCTGATTTGTATATCAATGAAACAGCTGCTGCAAAGTTTGGGCTCACTATTTCTGAGGCACTCAAACAACAGGCGAAAGAAATCATCAAGTAAAAAGAGAGCGTCATGCTCTCTTTTTATTCTTTTAAAACCGTTTTATCCATGTTAAAATTGTAGAAAAAAATTCACGAGGGGGAATTCACTAAATGTTCAAACAAAAGAAGAGTATTAAAATTTTTCAGAGTTTTTTATTTCCTTTATTGCTTTTGTCTGTTACCGCTTGTGGACAGCAAAGCGCTACCCCTGCAAACAATTCTACACCAGCTCCTGCAACCACGACGGCACCTGCTCCGTCTACTGAAACCAAGCAGCTGACAATTGGAATTGCCCAATTCGTTGAACACCCTGCTTTGGATGCAGCAAGAGAGGGCTTTATCAGCCAACTGGCTAAAAACGGCTACGAAAAAGACAAGCAAGTAAAAATCGATGTGCAATCCGCTCAGGCGAGCATGGATACAGCCATTCAGATTGCCCAAAAATTCGAGGCTGACAAAGTAGATTTGGTGTTGGCCATTGCGACTCCAACGGCACAGGCTGCCGCGCAAACCAGTAAAGAAATTCCGATCCTGTTTACTGCGGTAACCGATCCTGTAGAAGCTGGTCTGGTTGCAGCGATGGACAAGCCGGGAGCGAACGTAACCGGTACATCGGATATGAATCCAGTCGAAGAGCAATTGAAGCTGATCAAAGAAATGAAAGCTGATGCGAAATCTGTTGGAATCATTTATAGTTCTGGCGAAGTCAACTCCAAAGTACAGGTAGATGCGGCAAAAGCCGTAGCTGGCAAGCTTGGTTTGGAAATTAAAGAAGCGGCCATTACGAGCGCAACGGAAGTGAAGCAAGCAGCTGAGTCCATGGTGGGCAAAGTAGATGCTTTCTATGTACCGACTGACAACATGGTCGTATCTTCGATTGCAGCTGTTATCGGTGTAGCGGAAGCACAAAAAATTCCGGTCATCGCTGGTGAAGAAAACTCAGTGAAGAGCGGAGCGATTGCCACTTACGGGATCGACTACACGAAGCTGGGCGAGCAAACAGCTGATATGGCAGCAAAAATCCTGAAGGGTGAAGCGAAGCCAGCTGATATGGCTGTTGAAGTGCAAGCAGACATGAAGCTCGTATTGAATAAGAAAGCAGCGGAAAAAATGGGTGTGACGATTCCGCAAGCCATGCTCGACCGTGCTGGACAAGTGATCGAGTAATAAATGCAGTAATTGGAGGATTTTTTCTATGAATCAACTGGCAGTAATGGGAGCCATTGAGCAAGGTTTACTATTTGGTATTTTGGCTCTCGGTGTATATCTGACCTTCCGAGTCCTAAACGTTCCTGACTTGACTGTAGATGGTAGTTTTGCCTTGGGAGGCGCAATCGCAGCCAAGTTCATTATCGATGGAACCAATCCGTTTTTGGCTACTCTGCTGGCTTTCATCGTAGGTGGTTTGGCAGGAGCTTTTACGGGCGTCTTGCATACCAAAGGAAAGATTAACGCACTTTTGGCGGGGATCTTAACGATGATCGCCCTGTACTCGATCAATTTGCGTGTCATGGGGAAAGCGAATCTGCCTCTTTTGCGGGAGGATACCCTGTTCACTTATGTGAAGGATATGGGCATTCCGAACCTGGCAGTAGGTGGAGTTACCTTGCTGTCTGGTGTAGCAATCGTCTTTATCGTAGGTGTTATGGTGTTGAAGCTCATCATTGACTGGTTCCTGCATACGGATATGGGTCTGGATTTGCGTGCGACAGGTGACAACTCGAAGATGATCCGCAGCTTTGGGGTAAACACAGATTCGACAACGATCATCGGTTTGGCTCTCTCCAATGGCTTGGTAGCTTTAGCTGGTGCGTGGGTAGCCCAATACCAAGGCTTTGCGGATGTAGGAATGGGGATCGGGATGATCGTCATCGGTCTCGCTTCCGTTATTGTCGGGGAAGTTTTGTTTGGCAGCTCTTCGATTTTCCGAGTGACGCTTGCTGTCATTCTCGGCTCGATTGTGTACCGCTTAGTCATTGCACTGGCTCTGGATGCAGGACTCAATCCTTCTGACATGAAGCTGATTACTGCCCTGATTGTTATCTTTGCCCTGACTGTTCCAACTGTGGCAAAAGGCATTTGGAAAAAGCAAGCGGGACGCACGGCAAGGGGAGGAAGCAGCGATGCTTAAAATTACAAACGTCAACAAAGTATTCAACGAAGGAACTGTGAATGAAAAGATCGCGCTTCGAAACGTCAATCTGCACGTTAAGAAGGGAGAGTTCATCACTGTTATCGGTAGTAATGGTGCCGGTAAATCGACGATGATGAACATGATCTCCGGTGGACTGACGCCAGATAACGGAAGCATTACAATTGACGGTAAAGATGTCACGCGCTTAGCAGAGCACCAACGCGCAGGTCTGATCGGCCGTGTGTTTCAGGACCCAATGGCAGGTACAGCGCCGAACATGACGATTGAGGAAAATCTGGCAATCGCTTTGGGGCGGGGAAAACGTCGTACACTTGGATTTGGGGTGAATAACCAGAAGCGAGAGCTGTTCCGTGAGCAGCTCAAGCAGCTGGATCAAGGGCTGGAGAACCGTTTGAAGACCAAAGTTGGTTTTCTCTCAGGAGGACAGCGTCAAGCGCTTAGCCTGTTGATGGCTACCTTCACAGAGCCGAAGATTTTGCTCCTCGATGAGCATACAGCGGCGCTTGACCCGAAACGGGCGCAGTTGATTGTAGATTTAACGGAAAAAATCGTGGAGCGCTATAAACTGACGACAATCATGGTCACGCATAATATGGAACAAGCGTTGAACATGGGCAGTCGTCTGTTGATGCTCCACGATGGGGGAATCATCCTCGACATTCCGGATGAGAAAAAACGGACGATGAAACCGCAGGATCTGCTTCGAGCATTCGAAACAGCCCGCGGTGGAGAAAGCTTCAGTGAAGATCGCTTCTTATTAACCTAACGGATCGAATCAGCCTTCCTGTTCAAGCGGGGAGGCTTTTTCATTGTTGGAAAGATACACGTACATGAATCCGGCACCGATCAAGAGGATGCCTGCGACAATGGTGAAAAGTATCGTGCCACCATAATGCAGCAAGACAAGGCTGCCCAAGTACGGTCCGCACATGCGGGAAATATCCCAGTGTGTTCCTGTGATGGCGAAGTACCGCCCGCGCATCGTGACAGGTGATATCCGTGTAACGAAGGCCATCAACTGGGTCAGACCAATACTCTCTCCGATGACGAGGAACACTTGTAAAGCGAGAAGGACAGGTACGTTGTCGATGAAGGCGTAGCCCAAGGATACGATGAGAAAACAAATGTACGAGCCGCTAATCAACAGGCGAGTCGACAAGTGCTGGGTCCATTTGACGAGCAAGTACTCGAACATGAGCAACAGTACCCCTTTTACAGCAATGAGCAAGGCGAGTGTTTGTAAATAGTCTGGTAGCGTGTATTTCAGATGAAGCTGGAGGTTCGTTTCGGTTTGCGCGTAAAACAGACTGATCGGCAAAGACAGCATCATAATGGCAAGGGCTGGTCGATAAACATGCCAGGAGCCGCGTGAACGTACGTCTGCTGCTTCTTCGACCGGAGCCTCTGGCAGTGGTGTTTGCGGGATTTTCCACCAGACGGCAAGAGCATAGATCAATAGAGAGATCGCAGTAAACAAAAATGCCATAGCAGGATCGTACTTATAAATGATGACGCCGACTAAAGGGCCCAATGCGGCCCCGATACTGCTAGAAGTATTGAGAAGGGCAAAAGAACCGGCCATTTGTGCGGAGGAAATCGTATCAGCGAGATGCGCGCGGCTGGCAGGGATAAACAGGGATCGGCCAGCACCGTTGATGATGTACAGGATCGCAAAGCCTAGCATAGAGTCTGCCCAAGCCATTCCCAACATGGCGAAGCCTTGCAGAAACAAGGCGAGTAGCATGATCGTTTTTCGGCGATAGCGGTCTGTGATGCCACCAGCAAATAGCGTCAGCAAAATCTCGGAGAAGGGTTGCAAACCAATTACGAGCATGGTCATGGTAACAGAGCCGCCGATGTTCTCGCTCAAGTACAAAACAAGAAACGGGGCGATCATGGCGCTGGATAAAGAGGTGAGCGTTTCGCCGAACAGACGGACCCAGAGAAGTGTCGGATACGCAGCAAAGAATCGACTGAGTGCATTAGGGATGTGTGACATAAGAAAATCCTTTCTACGGCTTTTCCGGTTAGTTGGTGTTTTTAGAATTGTAAGGTGGCAAAGACCGGAGAAAAAGCGTACGATTAGGCGAATAGCTTTTTCATGTTTTATGAGGAAATTGGTGGTGGCAAGATGCAACTCGTTGAACAATACATGCGTTTATGTGCGGGGCGGCCTGATGAAACGATAGGGCATCCGCTTGACATATCGTTAGCTGAAGTTGCTTCGCTTTTATTTTGTACCTTGCGGAATGCGACCTTGACCTTGAAAAAAATGCAAAGCCAGGGATGGGTAGTCTGGCAGCCAGGGAGGGGGCGAGGAAATCGATCTGTATTGACATGCTTGCTAGTGCCCGAAGACTTGATCATGAGCGTAGCCAAGGAACTCGTGCAAAAAGGGGAGATTCGTGCTGCACGGGATATGATTGATGAGTATGGGATAAATTTGCCTGTTTTGGGTGAAAAATTTTCACGATGGATGAATAGTCAGTTTGGACATCGTGTGAAGCGGGAAAAGGGAAGTAAGGGCAGAGTCGATACCTTGCGATTGTTTTACAGTCGACCATTCGCAGGGCTTGATCCGATTCATATTCTCCTGCGCTCTGAGTCACATATGGTCAAGCAGCTATTTGATTCTTTGGTCCAGTTTGATCCAATCACGAAACGGATTGAACCCGCTACCGCTTTTTATTGGGAGGCTAGTGAAGAAGGAAAGCAGTGGACTTTTTACTTGCGGAAAGGTGTCTTATTCCATCATGGCCGTCCACTTGTTGCCGAAGATGTGCGCTTCTCCTTGCTTCGTTTGATGGAGCATTCCTATAAACATCGCTGGCTAGCCACTTCAATCGAATCGATTACCGTAAAAGATGACTACGTATTGACGATCTCTTTGCATATGCCGGATGAATTGTTTTTACAGGCACTGAGCAAGGAATATATGGCGATTGTCCCCTGTGATTACGTTCTGGAGATGGGGGAGCAATTTGCGCAAATGCCAGTAGGAACGGGGCCGTTTCGAGTAGTCCGTAACGACGATTCCATGCTCGTACTAGAAGCGTTCACGCCTTATTTTGGGGGGAGGCCGTTCTTGGACCGAATCGAAATCTGGTGCGTACCTAGAATGGCAGCAGAAGCACAGGCAGATGAGAGCTTATTATCCGTAACGGCTTTGGATGATCATCGGGATACGAGCTTTCTGGCGTGGAGTGACGTTGGCAGATTGGAAGATTGTTTTCAATACGTCAGCTTGAATGGAGCAAAAAATGGCCCGCTGTCACATAGCGAGTTTCGGAGTCTCATGGTAGCTATTATTTGTGGACAAGCCTTGAGACAAGAGCTACAGGGAACGAGGGAGCATGCAGTCATCTGGGGTGGAAGTGATTCGTTCCAAGAAAAAAGAGAGGTGCCGGATTCACTGGAGTTGGTTCGTATTTTCAAAGAGAGCGGATATCTGGGAGAGGCACTGTCGCTCTATACGTATCCAGATTCCGATCATATAGAAGATGCCCAGTGGATTCAGAAAGCGTGCAAGGAATACGGAATTGCCATAGAGATCAGGTATGCATCCCCGGAGGAGCTTGCCTTGCCTTCGTTATTACAAGAGGCAGATTTGGTTGTGGATAGTGCGAATGTAGATGAAAGGGCGGAGCTGTCTTTACGAGAATTTCTATACGCTGGTGCGTTGAGTATTTCTCATCATTTAGATCCGCATGGAAAGGAAGAGATCACGTATTGGATGAACCGCATGTCGGGCGTCCAAACAGCACAAGACCGACAAGCTTGCGTGGACAGTATCATGCATACGCTTGCAGCTTGCAGTACGTTTGTCCCACTGTATTCGAATCGCGTAGAAATGCTTGCACATCCGCGGTTATCTGGTGTAAGTCTGGATGCCTATGGCTGGATTGATTTCAGACGCATTTTTGTTAGGGAATAGCATAAATTTGTCACATAATTATGTGAAACCGCTTTCGTCTTTCATCGTATTATCATATGTAGTTATATATTATGCTCATAAAGTTTTTTGAGGAGGAACTATGCCGGTGTATACCAAAATCGAAAAGGACAAACACATTTTGTTTGCGTCCATTCGCTTGATGATCTGCGTCGGGCACGCCGACGGTTATATAGGAAATAAAGAAATGGATCGTATTCATGAAATCGTGAATTCGGAGCATTTTACATTGAAAGAACGACAAATTTTAATGGATGACATGGATTATCCGAAGCGTCCGGAGGTCATCGTGGAAGATCTGGTAGCCATGACGCAGGCTGAAAAGCTCGTTATGATGCGCAAGCTCTACCACATGGCATTGATCGATCGGAAGCTATCACCGTCGGAAACAAAAGAGATTGCCCGTATCGCATGCCTGATCGGAATCTCGGAGGAAAAGCAGCGTCAAGTAGAAGAGTGGATTCGCGAAGGGATTGCCTGGCGCGAACGCTGGAAAGATATTGTAGGCGAATAGCCGGGGCCCCAATATGATTGGGGTCCTTTCGTTTTAGGTGGAAGCGTGGCGCAGCCTCGTTATCTACAGTACAATAAGAAAAATAACGTCTCAGCGAGTGGCAACGCTATGGATGAAGGAGGAGACCCTATTTTGCGGATCTTGGTTACGAATGATGATGGCATCGATGCTCTTGGTATCAAGCGGTTGGTAGAAGCTTTGCTCACTTTGGAGGAAACGGAAGTCTATATAGTGGCACCGGTTGAAGAGAAGAGCGGGGTCGGACATGGAATCACTTATCGCAGTGCACTCGCGCCTGAACAGCGTGATTTTTACGGAATGCCGGTGAAAGCGTGGGCGGTCAATGGCAACCCTGCAGACTGTGTAAAAGCTGCTTACCACCTCCTGTTTGAACATGGGAAAAAGCCGGATATCGTATTCTCGGGGATTAACGTCGGGACGAATCTCGGACGTGATATTTATTACTCCGGTACGTGCAGCGGTGCCAGGGAGGCAGTAATCTTGGGTGTTCCCGGTGTTGCCCTTTCCTATGATAACTGGTTCGATCAAGACAACTACGGAGATGTAGTGGAGATGATTCGTCCGATTGTAAAAGAATTCAGCGATCGTGCGGTCAAAGGAGAACTGGCGTCAGAGGTATTCTGGAATATTAATATCCCGCATGTACCGCTGGCTGAGGTGAAAGGAATGGTTCCGGCCACCTTGTCCATGAACCACTACGAAGACAAATATAGCGAAGAAGCAGAAGGCTATTATTTGGCACGCGAGTACCCTCAAGTCATGCCGCTGGCGGAGCCGCTGGACTATGATTTGCTCAAGCATGGCTATATTGCGATTACCCCTGTCCACATTGACGCGACAGATCGGACTCTCTTAAAACAAATGGACAATTGGGCATTGCTAAAAGCTTGGGGAAAACAGGAGGATTAACGCATGAATGAGGAATTTTTCCCTCCGCTAACCCCCGATGACACCCTGTGTTCTCCAGACGAGTCAACACAGGGAGAGGTGCTCGATCCCATGGTTTATCACGATTTGTACAAGCTGGCAGAAGAAGAGGGGCTTCCTTACTTTGTCCGTCTTAGTGGAACGGGCGAAGTGGAGCTGTATTTGGTGTTCGAATCGGTGGATGCTTTCAGTGAGCAGACGAGAGATGCTGTTTCGCTCGAGTTCAAGACGTATCAAAATAAACTGCTAGCGGTTATTTGGACGCTGTCGGACCCGCTGAATCCACTTGGTTTTCCCTTGACGTTTGACATAGCGCGTGCTGATGAGCGAAGCATGGCCTTGAAAATGATCGAGCAGCCGTATACCTCTTTGCACTACTTGGCTTACACGGATCGAGAGCTTACCCACATCTATTCCGAGTCGATTTCTTTTTCCCCAGCGGAAGTGGCTCGTACGCATGAGATGATTCAGGCGCTCTATGAGGGAACATCCGATACACTTCCTGAAGAGGTGCAGGTGCGTGAGGAAGAGACCGAAAGCATCTCAGCGATGAGCTTGCCTGGATCTGTTTTTACAGAATCGGGGATGGCCTTCGTATTGCGCTACAAGCACATGAGAGATGTCCATGGTGAAGAAGGAGCCCAGCATTTATTGATGAGTACTGTGCAGCAAGCGGTGTGGGTTATGCGCAGGCACGCCCGCAGCGAGGTCCGGGATACGTCCTTTACCGTATGGGCTGCGGAAGCGGACGATTACGCGATGATCGTGTTGACGCCAAGTCTCTCGCATTTATTCGAGGTCGTTCATATGTCAGAGGATGAAGCAAATCCGTTCTCGCGCTTTTTGATGACCTTGCCGGAGTATGTGCAGTCGCAGGACGCTTCTCCCTTGCAGCTAGGCGCGTATCCACTATTGCGTTATGAGAGCGGTCGCCTCTATCATTTGGAGCTGGATGAAGATGTACAGAAGCATCTCGCGCAGGTGTTTGCGAAAGCGTTTCCAGGAATGTCTGTCCCTTACCTGTAATTGTTGAGAGATTGTGAAAAAAGACTCACCCCGGAATCTTTTGGTCTTCGATGAAATATGGGTAAATAAGTCATTTTTCAACAAAGGATATGACAAGCGGGAGTTCGAATTAGGTAAGATAGACAATCCATTGGGGAGAGGTGACGACGATGTACGCTGTTGAACCCAATTTGTTCCAGGCTGTTTCTGAATGCGCCCACCGTTTTCAAGGGGAGATTGAGCAACTGGCACAACGTCATGCGCTTACGATCGAAGGAGGACTTCCTGCCTTGGAGCTACAGGTACATCCGCAGTTTCAGGCTTTACTCGAGTACAATCTATGGGGAGAAGCCGGTTTAGTAGTTATCCACGGGAAATTACATAAGCGCGATCAAGTTTGGACAGATTCGTTTTCTGTCATGATGAAGTTTTCCTTGACGCATGATCCGAGTATCGATATCGAAGGAAAGAAGCAGCGCATTGAAGAGTATTTATACGGGGAAGCAGAGTACTTCTGGAATATCCCTCCCGCTGGTCATGTCGGTCATAGTGAGCTGACCTTGCGTTTTACCTACCAGCCTGGATCGAACCGTCTTGCGGAATATGTCAGGAGTGTTTTGGGAATCGTAACCGGAAAGATGATGGCTGCCTAACGCGGCATGAAAGATAAATGGCTCTCCGTCACAGGAGGGCTATTTTTTTCGAAGGAGGACAGAAATGCGCTTATTCATAGCACTGGATATTCCAGCTGAGGCTGCCGCTTATATTGCCGATGTTCAAAAACGGTTGAAGCAAGATGTGACTGCGGACAGGTGGCAATCTCTCGCAAATTTGCATTTGACTCTGCATTTTCTTGGAGAGGTGGATGAGTCACTCGTACCCGCTATCTGTGAGGACATGGATATCGTCAGCGCGATCATCCAGCCATTTACCCTGCGTGTTGGTAGCTTTGGGGTTTTTCCGAATGCCCTGCATCCACGTGTGCTCTGGCTGGGACTGCGCGGCCAACTTTCTCCTCTCCAGCAGCTCCATTTATTGTTGGGCAGACGGTTCGAATTGCACGAAGGCTTGTCCTACGATCGGAAACAGTATCGGCCGCATATTACGCTTGCGCGCGGTCCGCATCGCAACGGAGATGAGTTGGCCCTCCAGGATTGGAATGAACGTTATTTAGCGCAGGAGCCGCCACAATGGAAGGCACGGGATTTCCGTTTGTATCGTTCTGAGTTGTTGCCGGAGGGCGCTGTACATACGATGATCCACACGAGCACGTTTGATAAAGATCACAGCAAAAAACAAGCGTTGCCTGAATAGACTAAGAAGAAAGGATCAGGGAAGCCTTCCAGAAAGCGGTGGAAAGCGGATGGGTGAGTTCACGACCGGCATTCTTTATCCACGCAAATACGAACCGAAAGTACTGATTGCCTTATCCAAGACAGAGCAGCCACACTTCCACAGAAACGTCAACAGCGACTGGAATGCATTTTTCCTGCAGGATGAGTGGCTGGAAACCTCCACGACGGTTGATTTTTTGCTGAGACTGTCCAAGCAATTCGTACCCCTCCTCTGGTTTCATGACGCTGAGGACAATGGCTGGGGCTTTCGCTTGTTCGATGCAGGCTTCGAGGTTGCGTCAGCGACAATCAGCTACTCGCTCGATGTAGAAATGGCGGAAGCTGAGTTTGGCAGGCTTTATCCAGAGATTGACCTGCAGAAAGGAATCGTAGACAGCGAGGACGTTCGGCAAAAGTATGAAGACATACTGGAGAGGGTAGTGCGTTCGGAGTTGTATCGGCGCGAGGTAGGTAAAGGGATCACACGTATCAAGCCGCAGTCGTTTGGTCGGATCGTGGGTCCGAAGCAGATTCAGCAGTTACGTTCCCTTTTTGATTTGCAGTTGTTGACGAATGTCGATGACGACACAGGAGCTTCACTGTTGTACGACTCGGTTGACCTGTTCAAAGAAATTTTGGGAATCGAAGAGATGGTGTGGGTGAATTATGCGTATTTAGCAAGCGGAGGAAGAGAGTAGCCCAGTGCATCATCGCACTGGGCTTTACACTGCCACTTACTTCTTTTTCCACTGTCCAAAAATTTCATCCACATCGAGCAGCATGATCAACTTGTCGTTCATACGGGCAATGCCTTGCAAATACTTGCCCTCTACACCAGCGATAATGGGTGGGGCAGGCTCGATCAAGCTCTGCGGAATATTCATGACCTCAGAGACTGCATCCACGATAATCCCGATGTTCAACCCATCCATCTGTAAATCGACAAAGCGAGTGTCATCCGTTTCTTCCAAAGGTTCCAGATCAAACATTTTACGCAAATTGATTATCGGTAAGATCCGCCCACGCAGATCAATGACTCCTTCTACATATGGTGGAGATTTTGGAAAACGTGTAATGGGCAGCGGCTTGATGATCTCACGTACGAGTGAAATCGACAGTCCGTAATATTCATTCCCCATTTTAAACAAAATCTGTTGGTCAACTGCTGCTTCTGCCTCCCAATCCGAATCGTTGCTTCTTTTCGTCATTTCCATGTGCACTATTCCTCCCCGAACCGCTTTCCATGTCTTTACCCATATTGTACCATGGGCAAACCTACTCAGGACGTTTTTTTGTGACAGGCAAAGACTTATGAACTAGTTTCAGGGGATAATCTGCAAGGATGCGAGAACAACAATGGTCATGCTGACTCCAAAGTAACAAAAAGAACAGACCGACAAGCGTCAGGCTCGTCGGTCTGTTTTCTTGATTATGGTTCACGAAGGTCGTTCAATGAGATTCCTTGCTCGAGCGCAAAATCAAAATCATCCACATCGTAAAATTGAACAGGCACGATATATTCCAATATCCGATCCTGATAATCAGGCTGGTCTGTGAGAAGTGGGGCCTCAAATTTCATGGCCGTCAACAATAGCTGTGTCTCTACGGGATCAAATATCTCCCCCCACATGGCGTTGTCCTCCACTTTTACGACCGTCAGGGTCACACCGTTCGGAAAAGAAAAGGGAACCTTGGACCATGGTGCTATCAGTCCTTTTTCCATTCGCTTGCGATTGAATGGATCGGCAAAAAATTGGCTCATTTCTTTCATAATCCGCCGGACATACTGATCATCAGTAGAGTAGGGCATGATAGGTTCAGGACTCTGGATAAATTCGTCCAATTCATAGATTGTCGACGCGGGTATCAGATATTCTACTGGTTGCGATGGGACCATCAACTCCCCGTAGATAGCCAACATGATCGCTTCTATAACGAATTGTTTCGACATTTCGACAACCCTCCTCGTTACCATCATACAAAAAATTAGGGGCACCGTACAAGGGTGACGAGTAGGGCTCAAAAAGTTCAGGGAGGGTGCATCCTTTGTTTGAATCTGCCTTTTTTTCGTCACTGCTACTCATCATTACCATCAACATCGTATTAAGTGGTGATAATGCCGTGGTCATTGCCATCGCTTGTCGGAAGCTTCCTATCGAACAACGGAAACGAGCCATATTGTGGGGGACGTTTCTTGCTATCATCGTACGCGTGATCGCTACGATTCTTGCTGTTTATTTGCTAAAAATCCCGTATCTATACATGATCGGCGGAGTTATCCTACTATGGATCAGCTACAACCTGTTACGCGAGGACGAGCGGGAGGAAGCGATCAGCTCGAGTGAAGACTTGGTTCAAGCGGTCAAGACGATTGTCGTAGCAGATGTGATGATGGGACTGGATAACGTACTCGCTATTGCAGGGGCAGCACAAGGAGATATCGTCCTCATCGTGTTGGGCCTTTTGATTAGTGTGCCTCTCATGATTTTTGGCAGCCAGCTCATTCTAAAAGCAATGGAGCGCTTTGTATGGCTAGTTTATGTTGGTTCAGGTGTCCTAGCTGTGACAGCGGTGAATATGATTCTAATGGAAGATACGATGCATGAGTGGATCGCCGGGAGGCTTTGGCTCGAATATGCAATCAGAATTGGGGTGGTTGCTCTCGTGTTAGTAGCGGGATATTTGCAACGTACGAAAACATCACGTACCCACGCATGAAAAAACTGAGATGAATAATGAATCTCAGCTTTGTCCTGGGCCTATAAGGTTTTGACGATCGTCACGCTCATCCATTCTTTATCGTAGAGATCGATTTCATAGGTGCTGGCTACTTCAGAGCCATCTTCATTGGTAAGAATCCGGATTGTAGGTCGATTCACTGCCAATGGATTCACTTTGGAAACGACCCCCGTATGCCCTGTACTCAGCAATACAGTTGAAGCAATTGGATAAATAGCGACGTGCTGCAGGAATAGCTTGAGCAGGTCGAGGTCGAAATAGGTGTTTCCTGTAGCGAACAAGTACTCGGTAGCATCACTCGGCGAATAGCTTTGCCGAAATGGACGCGGGGAAACTAAGGCATCGTAAACATCAGCGATTGCCACGATGCGTGCATACTCGTGTATGTTTTTCTCACACAGCTGACGGGGATATCCTGTTCCGTTGTATCTCTCGTGGTGCTGTAGCGCACAGTGTGCGGAGACGACTGAGATGTTATGCTGATTCCGCAAAATATTGAAGCCTTCTTCGGTATGGTATTGGACACGTTGGCGTTCTTCTGCACTTAACTCGGTACGCATGGTCCAGAGCTCCTTGGGAACCTGTGTCATGCCGATATCGAACAAAAGCGCACCAATGCCCAACTCCATCATCTGCTGCTGGTTGTAGCCTTTGGCCATCCCTACCACACCGGACAGAATGGCGACATTGACTGCGTGATGAAAAAGGTAACCATCCAACACGTGAAGACTGGACAGGTTAACCAAGATATCTTTGCGACTGCTCAAATCTTGAAAGATTTCCCGAAACACTTTTTGAAAACTGCTCCCGAAATCAGGTGCGGACGTACGGCGCTTGATCTGCGGCTGATCCATGAGGGTGGTCATCGTTTTGTACACGGCATCCACGGCTTCTTTACGCGTCTCATCGCGGATTACATCTTCCGGCATGATATCTTCTGTGTGCTTGTCTTGAATGTACAGGGTATCAATTCCCAATTGAACAAGCCGTTCAATGTAACGGGGGGTTAGTTGTACCCCGATCCCCAACAGAACGTTCCCATTTTCTTGGAACACGCTCTTGGCGATAATATCGCCCGGCTTTACCGAAGTAATATGCAATTTTCTCACAACGAAAGCCCCAGTCCTTTTTTTGTGGAATGTAAATAGTCCTGATTTTCAGTCAGTTCATGTAGTACCATTTTATCACAGTAGAACATGGGGAGACTACCGCTGTTGAGGTACTTCTCTTAATTGTCATTTTTTCCCTTATCGAAAAACACGATTATTGCTCGGCTGCTCGATCTGAACGTGTAAACCAGCGGAAAGGGTTGAGTGACCAGCGAGGTTCGTAGCGGGCATAGCGCTCCTTGCGACGAGTCAAGCGCTGCTGCATAAGATCCAGTTCAAAAGTAACACGACGCATTTCCAAGCGAAGGGACTCTTGCATTTCTTCGATATCCGCAATCTTTTGCAGAATGGTCGATTGCATATGATTCATAGAGGAGAGCTGTGTGAGCTCCTGCTGAAATTGGACGAGTGTCTCGTGGACCGTCAATTCCACTTCTCGCATGCCCGTTCCCAGCTTGTTTGTGGCGCTGATCGTAACGGCGGTTTCTTCCGCGCCTGCGAGTTCTTCTTCCATGAGCATATCCTCAGACAGGCGTCCTTCTTCTATCAATTGGCGCTGAATATCTTTTAACGAGCTGCTGCCGTTGTCTTTTCTTTCCTTTACTTCCTTGAGCAGTTCAAAGCCTGCTTCGCTGATCAAATAGTGACCCTGCGGATTTTTCAGTCGTTCCTGTGCGGGTACGAACAAGTCCAGCCAGTTACGCAGTGTACGAACATGCACATCAAGGCGATCAGCTACCTCTTTTGAAGCCATCCAAACTTGTACATCCATCCCGAATCACTCCTTTTTTTCCTCTCGGTATTCCCGGTGGACTCATTATAGCACCAAAATTTTCCGGGTAAGAGAGAATCGACAAAGGTTCTAAAAACTAGTGATCTTTCGTCCGATTCGGACAGATCGTCGCATTTTGTCAAATTTGGTTGTCTGTTCATAATGACCGGGACAGGCGCGTACATATGGAAGGAGTAAGCATGTTTTTGCTCGTTGGGTGAGGAGAGGACCGGATGATGCAATCTGTTTTCTGGATTGTCCTTTTGACTGCTGCCTTGGCGAGCAGTATCGGGGGACTGCTGTTATGTCTGCGTGCCTGGTCAACCGAGGCATTGTTTGCGATGATCAGTGCAGGGGCTGGGCTACTGCTGGCGATTACGCTGCTAGATTTGATGCCACATGTCTTTTCTGACAAAAGCTTGTGGTTGATGCCATTTGTGCTCGTTGGCTTTGTGACGCTTTTTGCTCTGGAATTAATTAGCAAGTCGAGCGGAGAGTTTGGCTCCACGGGAATGATTGGGGTCATGACAGGTTTTTTATTGCATGCATTTGTCGAAGGGGTCTCATTAGTCGCCAGCCTGCGGATGGATTCAGAAGTAGGGGTATCTGTATTGGTGGCGATGCTGCTACACAAAATTCCGGATGGCGTAACCATTGCCTCTCTTTTGCTGGCAGCGACCAATTCGAGAAAGAAAGCATTTTGGGGGGCGACATCCCTTGGAATCGCGACGATTGCGGGAGCTCTCAGCTTTGGTTTTGCCGAGCAAATGTTTCCACCGAATTGGTCTGGTATTATGTTGGCCATGACGACCGGTATATTTTTGTATGTATCCGCCAGCCATCTCGTCCCTTATATCGGACAAACCAAAAAGGCACAGTACGGAGTTTATTTTGTTGGTGCCATGGCCGTGTATCTGATTTTGTCTGCCTATTTGCACGCGAACCACTTGCATGCATAAAAGGTCCCATTCCTAGCCAGTCTAGTCTGGAGGAAGGGAGTGTGGACTTACAGTATGAACTATCAAGAGCAAATGCAAACAGACGATCTTTTGCAGTCACTGACTGAATTCCCGGTCATGGGGACATCGTTGAATCCATTGCAGGAATCGTGGGCTTCCGCTGACGTTCTAACTGCACTAATCGATCAGGCAGGAAGTACCGATTAAGTGTTTTTGTACCGCCCCTCTCGTTTATCCCCTCGTATCCATGGACAAGATCGGTTATAATGCAGGGGAATAAGTTGGGAAAGGGGCAGATACATAATGAATACATTGTTGCAAGGAAAGAACATCGTCATCATGGGCGTAGCAAACCACCGCAGCATTGCCTGGGGAATTGCGCAATCCTTACATAATGCTGGAGCGAATCTGATTTTTACCTACCAAGGGGAGCGTCTGCGTGAAAACGTGGCGGCACTCACGGAAAAATTGGGAGTAGAGGCGCTGTTGGTAAATTGCGATGTCACGAAGGATGAGGACGTCGAAGCTGCTTTTGCTGTGATCAAAGAAAAAGTGGGCGTTATTCACGGTTTAGCGCACTGCATCGCGTTTGCGAAAACGGAAGAGCTCGAAGGCGAGTATGTTAACACATCCCGCGAAGGATACGCACTGGCACAAGACATTAGCGCATTCTCCCTGGTAGCAGTTGCTCGTGCTGCTCGTCCTTTGATGACCGAGGGCGGTAGCATCGTGACCTTGACTTACCTTGGCGGTGAGCGCGTGATTCAAAACTACAACGTAATGGGTGTAGCCAAAGCTGCGCTTGATGCATCTGTTCGTTATTTGGCAAACGACTTGGGCAAAGAGAACATTCGTATCAATGCGATCTCCGCTGGTCCAATCCGTACGCTTGCTGCAAAAGGAATCCGCAATTTCAACACCGTACTGAAGGAAATTGAGGAAAAAGCTCCATTGCGCCGCACGATTGACCAATCGGAAGTAGGCGACACCGCTCTCTTCTTGTTCAGCAATCTCTCCCGAGGAATCACGGGTGAAATTTTGCACGTCGATGCTGGCTACAGCATTATGGGCGGCTAACCAGAAGCAAATTTCCCGAAAAAGAATAACAGGCCCCGCTTTCTCGCATACTATACCCAAAATGCGTGAAAGGGGGCCTGTTTTTTATGTTTCCATTGATTACGAATATGGAAGAATTCTTGATTTATATGGGTGGCGGCTTTCAGTACTTACCTGCCCATCTCGGCGATGAAGCGGGAGGTGCGGGTCTTTCGTCCGAATCGCTCCCGGGGGATACCGATGCACAAGCTGCGACGGGCCCGGGTAATCGCGACGTATAAGAGACGACGTTCTTCTTCAAGCGCACCGGAGCCGCCTTTTCGCAGTTCATCCAATGTGTACTCATGAGGAAGGGCACCTTCTACCAGATCGGGCAAGAAGACGTGGTCGTATTCGAGACCTTTTGCCCGATGAATGCTTAAAACATGAACAGCTTCGTCCGGGAGTGGTCGCATATTGCGCCACTCTTTTTCTTGTCGCGCCATTTGATCAATATAAGCCAAAAAATCACTGATTGTCGCATGGCGCTTGGAAGCTGCCAGTATTTGCTGCAGCTCATCGCTCCAACGTTCCCGGCCATCTTCCCGGTCTTTCGCTCGTTTTTTTAGATAGTCGCGCAGTTTGCCATCCTCATAGATCAGCTCCAATGCCTGAGCAGGTGAAATATCCTTGCACGCGGTGAGAATCTCATTGATTTGCTGCATGTGCTTGCGCTGATACGGTTTGAGCTGTGTCAAATGCGGAAGAACGTGCAGAATCGGCTTGTCCTCGATGATTGCTTGGCTACGCAAGGCATTCCACATTTCAGCTGAGATGTAGAGGGTCGACAATATTTCTTTCAGTGCATCGGTGTCATCCGGGTTTAACGCGAGTCGCAAATAATTCAGCGTCCAGCGAACCGTCTGGCGTTGGTAAAAGGAATCTTCCTCTTGCGTGTAATGAAAAGGAATCCCTGCTTCGCTCAGGCGCTCCAAAATGGGGCGTGCAGATTCATTGGTGCGGTACAAGATCGCGCATTCACCCAAAATGGCCCCTTGCTCACGACGATGGATAATTTCATCGACGATTCGGGAAGCTTGTTCTTCTTCGTCTTCCGGCTCGAATAAATACGTGTCGCCTTCCTCGCGATGAAAGGACTGACATTCCTTTGCCCACCGCTCTCGGTTGTGACCGATCAGTGAGTAGCCAAGACTGACAATCGAGGAATGGGAACGGTAGTTGACCTCGAGTGTGAATGTCGACGCCTGCGGGAAGTCTTTGGTGAAGCCCAAAATGTACTGCGGATCACTGCCGCGAAAGCCGTAAATCGACTGGTCGTCATCCCCGATGACACACAAATTGTTTTGTGGAGCGGCTAATAGCTTGACAGTCTCGTACTGAATGCGATTGATATCCTGAAACTCATCGACCATCACATAGGTAATGCGTTCCTGATAACGGCGTAGGAGTCCTGGATCATCGCGCAGCATTTCGTAGCAGCCAATGAGCATGTCGTCAAAGTCAAACCATTGATGCTTTTTCTTCGTGGCCTCGTACAGAGGATAAAGCTGGATCGCCCGTTTTTCTGCATCGTTCGTTGCTTCCCGATACGCGACCTCCTGGGGGCGGATGTATTCGTTTTTCCAACGACTGATGATGCCGAGTGCTTCGGTGATCTCGGTTTCTTTTAACGTGGCAAGGTCGTCATGACCGAGCAGTGCGCCGGTCTCGCGCATCAACCGCCATTTTTGCCAATCCTTTTTCAAGAGGCGCTGCTGATCCCAGCGTTCTGGCTGGTGATGCAGGAGCATTCGGTAAAAGATGCTGTGGAACGTACCGGCAATCAGCTCACGTGCTTGTCCAGCGGGTAGTTGCCGGGCAATGCGCTGACGGATTTCATCGGCGGCTTTGGTCGTAAAGGTCACGACCATGATTTGATTCGGCTTTACGCCCAAGTCTGAAATCAAGTGAGTCGTGCGTGCAGTCATGACGCGCGTCTTGCCACTTCCGGCTCCCGCGAGGATGAGAAAAGGCCCCTCGGTAGCGTGCACCGCTTGCTGTTGACCCGGGTGCAGCGATTGATCACGCATTTGCTCAGCCATGTGAGAGATGGTCTTCTTCGGCATCAAGCGTTTGCGGAAAACCGGTGGCTTCGGAGCTGGCGGGGGAGGCGTCGTGCTCGTGCCAATCGTTCTCTTTTTCGGAAGGCGAAAGGAGCCGATGGTCGGTGTATTTTCTTCGTCAATAGATGCCTCGCTGTGTTCCTTGGTTGAGAATGCGAGTGGTTCTTTCGTGTTATCGTCGCTGTGATCCTTTTCGACCGTAGCAGCCAAGACAGCCTGAAAGGCAGTGGCAGGCG